>CAJXKT010000206.1 GCA_913055705.1 uncultured bacterium | reverse complement strand
CTCTTCCGGAAGTGGTTGGTAATGCCGGGATTATGATAGATTCTCATGATATTAATTCTTTATCTGAAGCAATGGCTAATGTGTTAAAAGATAAGGAGTTGAAGCATCGAATGAGCAGAGATGGATTAAAGAGGTCTAAGATGTTTACCTGGGAAAAGACGGTGAATGAGGTGTTAAAGATATATAACGGGGTTACTTCAAAAAACGAGTAATGATAAGAATCAAGTGATTATGAAGGAGTTGCTTTTGGCACACTATTTAAGCCAGAAGGTATAAGTTTGAGAGACTTGGCTGAAGTATCTGCTTTGCAAAATTTACATATTTATTTACCTTGTTGAATTTACCCTGAACCAGGCTGCCTTGAGAAATCAGGAGACTGTTTTTTCAATTCATACCCCAAGAAGTGAAAGGTCTATCCATTTGAGGTGGAATGACTTACACATCACGCGAAACTTATTGAGTGTTTTACTGTTGCCTGCTTCTCGCAGGCTAATGACAGTGACAACTTTCTAGGTGGATTCATTGGCGCTTTGTCCAATTTTCCACTTGACATCCCGAGATATATTGTTTATAAAATTAAACGTTATAAAATATGAACAATAATATACTTTTCATGTAAGCGTATATTCATGAAGTATATCTTATGCTCTAGCCTGTTCACCAGTTCAGGGTTTCTTCCCTGAGTTTGTTGGACCTGTTTACAGTATGGAAAATGCTCTCAGGTTGCATTTCGCATTGAAAAATGTAACTGACATGGCGGAGCTGTCTCTGTACAAACAACCTTTAATCTCCTCGTTTACTACATTCCATATATTACAGACTGTCAAATGTATACTGTTTTCAGTCTTCAGCCTTATTCATCAAGTATCAGCCAATGAGTATTAACAGTATAATGTCTACGTATTTAATAAGCTAATGGCGAATAGCAAAATGACAAACGATCATGGGCAAATAACCAGCCCTCAGAAGAAGGAACTTACCGACTATAACATCCTTAAGACCATAGAGAATGACCCCACAGTTTCACAAAGAGGGCTTTCTTCTCAAATAGAGATAAATGTGGCGTCAGTGAATTTTGCCCTGAAGCGCCTGATCAAGAAGGGATTTATCAGGATGGTAGGTGTAAATCCGAGGCGCATCCAATACTTTATTACACCTGAAGGATTAAGGGAAAAGACACAGTTGGCATATAGCTTCTTTGGTCGGAACCTTCATTTCTATAAAGAGATCAGGAGTGACATAGAATCCAAGATTGCAAAGGCTACTAATGGTAAGGAGACTGAGATAGCCATTTATGGAGTAAGTGAACTTTCAGAGATTGCGTATATGGTGGTATCGTTAATGAGATGGCGATTTGTAGGATTCTTTCTTGATGGTTCTGAGATTGACAACAATGAAATATTCGGCCATAAGGTGCAAAAGCTTGAAAATCTTAAGGAAATGCAACCATGTCTGTTATTGCTAACAAGAAAACTTCCTGTTGACATGAAGTGCGACATCAACATAATGGACGTGAATACATTGAATTTATGGAGTTATTATTAAAAGAATTGATTGTGTACAAGAGTTTTACCTCGTGACGTAGTATTGGTTTACCGTGATTCATCCCTGCCTGTCGGCAGACAGGTACTTTACTGTGGATTAGTGACCAATGACCAACAACCAACAACTTTAGCTCACTTTAAACTATTTATTCCTTTCCTTTGCGGCTTTGCGTGAGGAAACGGAGATTTAATCTTTTCTTTTAGTGTTAATAAAAAGGAGAATTAATTAATGGAAGAAGATCCTGTTGAATTGTTTGATTACGTTAGTGTGATCTGGAAGCGAAAGATACTCATCATTGTGGTGACACTAGTCGGTTTAGGAGTAGGAGTAGGAGTAGGAGTAGGAGTAAAGAACTCGATATCAAAGTCGCTACCAGTGGAATACCTCGCAGATGTGGTTATAAGGGTCGGTAAGAAGGTGGTATTAACGCCAACTCTTAATATTGCTTCTTCTACTTCTGCCTATATTG
>CAJXKT010000205.1 GCA_913055705.1 uncultured bacterium | reverse complement strand
GAATTTCCAACGATACGCCTGATCTTTGCTCTTTCTTCTGACGGCATATGCTTCCAGCTTGTGAGAGCTCCATCCTCATCATCTACAGCGTACTGAAGAGCTCCAAGCAGGTAATTATCCTCAACCGTAACAGGAAGATTGTTCTTTCTTAAGAACCTGATAAACAGCTCGCAATCATCCCTGGCAGATTTGAAGTCATCCTTCCCTATATATGCTATTGCCCTGTTATGATACAAGTACCCTGATATACGGCTTTCACCTTCAATGGTAATTGCTGCGCTTAAGTCTTCGATTGCCGCTGTGTATCTGTCTTGCAAGGTGTGAATCCTGCCTCTCAGGTTAAGTGCCTGAACATTCAAAGGGTCCTGGTTGAGAGCTTTGTTTACGTCTCTATGTGCATCCTCAATGTTGCCGGTCTTAAATTCCAGTTCTGCTTTATAATAATATGCCAGGGATGCATTTTCCGGACTGGCTTTTATGGCATCGGCAAAAGAATTTTCAGCGTTTGAATACTCCCTGACTTTCCACTGAGCTATGCCTTTATTTAAAGAAGCCTCATAATTATCTGAACGATTCAGACCCTTATCATAATAGGTAATGGCTTCTTCATACCTTCCATTCTGCATAGACTTGTCACCACGGCTGAACATCCTTGTGGAATTACAGCCGGCGGTAACAACACACCCAAGAATAAGAATCACAAATATCTGCTTATACATGCTTCACCTCCAATTCTAAAAAAATTAACAATTATAATGTGCGATAAAAGACAATCACGCTTGGCCTTTGTGCAACCCTGGTGGCGGTGTCTTCCCCTGCCACTTATCTACTAATCAAATGATGTTTAGCTTCTGGTGCAAAAAAAATTTATTGCTTTGTGGCTCGTTTTCAGCTCCATTAGTTCTTATATCAGGCCCAAATCATGAGATGGTGCAGAAATTATTCTTTACTTGTATTACAGGATTTAATACTTGCCAAAACTGAGCTAATTTCTTATCTTTGGCAAACAGAGCGACTTAACATTTGTGAATTATCCCTCTCCTGACCATAGCTGAATGTTTCATATATATTTATGAGATAGTAGACTTATATTTGGCACTTTGAAAAAGTTTGTTTTTCCTGCACCAGAAGGCATACTCTTAATGATATATATTGAAACCACTGGTGTTCGTCCCTTTCACAAAGCGTAAGTAACGTCCGTTCAAATATGGATAATGACGAACTCATAGAACTACAAAGGATTATCAAAGAAGGCGGACCGGAAGCGGAAGATGCTGCAAGAAGATTTTATGACGAAATAAAAGACACCATAAAGCGCATGCTGCGCTCCATATCATATAAATATTCTAAGGAATATCTGGATTGGGGAATTAATGAAGCTTTTCTGGCATTTCGTTATAACTGGGATCCTGAGAGGGGAATGTCTTTTAAGGGTTATCTCTGGAAGTATGTGAAGGAGAGAGTAAGAACAGCTATAGCCAAAGATAGAGGAAAAGAATCTTCAATTGATGCACCACTTGGCAGAGACGACGATGAAGAGTCCAATACGAGAAAAGGCAGAATTGAAGACAATGAATTATTACCGGAAGAGACATACGGGGTATCAGAATTGTCACAAATCCTGACTGCTACATTCAATAAGATGGATTCGAAGATTCAAATAATCATGATAGAATATTTTTCACATAACTCCACATTTAGAGAAATAGGAGAAAAACTTGGCGTTGCCCATACTACTGTAATGAGAAACTTGAATGAAAGTGGTATTAAACCACTAAAAAATGAAATAGAAGATTTTTTTGAAGATCAAGGCTTGAAGTATAATGAGGAAGTTGTGCTTAACGCCTTGAATAATTTCTTGATTGAGAGGAATATCAATAATGAAAACTGAACACAGAACAATTGAAGAACTCCTGGTATATTTAGAGAACCCCATCGGAGTTAAAGAAGACGAAACAATAGAAGATCATTTAGCCGAATGCGATAAATGTGTATCCGATCTGAGCTTTCTTGATTCATTAAAGACTGGACTGGAGAAATTTGGTCAGGATTCCAG
>CAJXKT010000204.1 GCA_913055705.1 uncultured bacterium | reverse complement strand
GATTTGCAGTCAACAAACCATTCCCGCATCCAAGATCAAGAATATCTTCGTTTCCCTTTAGATTCAATTCTGATATTAATTTATTGCCCCATTCCTGCTGAAAGATCGAAGCTTTTTCATATAACTTTCCGTCAAATTCATAAACCATAATTTATTCTATTTTGCCACGCAACTTGTCACTAGTCAGTAGTAATTCGTCATTCCTTGTTCGATATTCTCTTTTTCTCAGTCTTTTCAATCGTCATTCTTGCTTCCCCGCTTTCATACGCCGTGCAGCATTGCAAAGTTCGACTAGGGAATCACTTCCGTCGTTTACAACTTTTCCTTCATATTCAAAAATGTCTATCGGTTTATAAAATGTAGTGTTATGCCGTATGTATGACGTAAGTGTCTTAATCGAGTGGATTGAATTAGCAGTAGCACCGAATTGATTATAACAAAGTCCGGTTATTAATAAGTCGGTAAGCTCAAAATTGCTGCGGCGTATGTACCTCATTCGTTCTGTAAGTACCTGGTATCTGAAGATTATTTTTTCATAATCCAATATATTCAACCCGGCGATGACGGCACAGTCGCTTCCTCTTAGAGACTCACGCAGTTTTTCCAAACAGTCTTCAGGATCCTTAATCGTACACTTTGTTGTTTTTTCAGAATCTCCGGGAGGAACAGGGCATATAGTACATCCCAGGCAGCGGTAAATTGTAGAATCTATTAACTCATGAATTACAAACTCAACCCAGGGGGTAGTCTTTGCTGTCCGGATTGTTAAATCCTTCAAATATTTTGCGAGAAAACGTTCACTGGTATCCATTGTTACAAGGATATCAACCCGTATCCGGACATGGCTGGCCGGATGTTTTTCCTTGCTATACATTTCAGATACATGCGCCACCTTCATTCCAACACCAAAAGCGGTATCAATCCCTGATTCATCTCCTAGTACATCGCCCGGATTTCCACCTATGGCGGTGCCGCCATATTGAGAAGTTGGAGGGCCGTTGCCTACTACCAAAGCACCCTGATTCAATGTTTCGATCATACTGTATATATTACAGGTTTCCTGGCCGCCATTGCGCTTGGCCCCAACTGAAGCCACTCCGAATATCTTGTTTTGAAGTAGATTTTTTCTGGCAGTAACCTGCAGGAATTTATTTGCAACAGAAGAACGGTCCCCGAAATAAACCGGCGTTGATAATATCACACCATCGGCTTCTACAATCTTCGCACACAGTTCCTCCAATTTTTCTTCCACAATAGACAAGGTATCGACATAAGCTAACTCATCCTCTGCGTTTTCCTTACTTGACCTGCGTCGAAGATCCAATACGCTTGACTCTTTATGATGGAAAAGAACCACAAGGGGGAAATATTCTATATCAGCGCCTTTTGAGTATACACCCTTCATAGTTGCAGCAGCTAATATTTCCGAGTTGGATAGTGTCAGTCCTGTGCGAACCAACGATTTACCTTTGCGGATAAATTCACTTACAGGCCCCTTAGTATGGGCTAATTCCATGACAGCATCATGCTGTGACGTGTGAGCCCTGATACTTCCACAAAGTGTTAATACTCTCAATTTAATTACCTTGATTATAATTTATCATTGGTCACTAGTCATTCATCAATCGTCATTGGTCATTCGAAATTTTTTGATTTTGTTTAGTATTCCTTCTAAATCTGAGCTCATATTATTATCAAAATTGCAGGAGAGGAAAACAACACGCCCGTAAATATAAATGTATATGTGAAAAATCTTACTCGCATAAACAAATAAGACTATCTTTTTGAAGATATTTAGAATGAGTATAAAGTAGGTATGTAATATACCTGGTATCTACTGGGTTATTATAAAAAAGTGGGGTTGTTTTGCAATGGAAAAGATAATTTAACGCGGAGGAAAACAAAAATATAGGTTAAAAGACTAAAGCGCTTACTCACGCAAAGGCGCTAAGAGCGCAAAAAAAAGAAGAAGGCTGTGGTTAAAAAGAAAGAAGAAGCAAGGAGGATGTAAATAAGGTGTGAGTGGGATGTAATAGATACATAGGAGGGAGAGAGAGAGTGTACATCCGT
>CAJXKT010000203.1 GCA_913055705.1 uncultured bacterium | reverse complement strand
TCGGGATATCAGGATCGATTTGCGGATAGTCCGTCTTTTGAAGTTCCCAGCAAATGAGCCCGTCCTTTACGAAGACCTCCCAACTGCAGGCCATGGAACAGTTCACGCCGTGACCTGTTCGCACGCTATAGTCGTAGCTCCATCGCTTACGGTAGAATTCTTCCCATGACCTTGAATCTTTTGTCTCTTTAAACCATTTCATTATTTAAGCTCCATATTCTTTTTTCCTGCGATAAGTCCCGTTAAAGTGAGCAAAACTACCCCCAATAAACCTATAAGAATTGTGAGAGTGTAGTGTGATAACACTTTAGCAGTCACTACTTGAACCTCATCGGGCTGTTGCATGCTTATTAGAAAAGCTAATACATGGCCTCGCTCTTCCTCAGTAAGTGGACGAGGATGGTAAAGTGGTCCCATTGTTGGGAAAGGTATTGTCTCAAGGAAGATGGAAAGACCATACTCTTTGAACTTTTGATGCGCGATGGTCAGGTCGGGACCCCAAGGACCACCACCAGAGGCTATCGCCTTTTCGCCCATCACACTATGACAGCCCATGCAAGGTGGACCGCCGTTTTCGAAGGGTTTCACACCCATGACTAAATCTCTGCCAATATTGGAATCTCTTTCAACTGTCTCCGAAGATTCCTCTCCCCAGTCATCATCGTCCTCTCCCCAGTCATCTCCATCATCATCAGAATCAGAAAGTGATAAAGCATAATAAGCGAGTGCCCAGTTTTCTTCCTCCGTGAAAATTTCACCATACGCCGGCATTGGAGTACCACCAATACCAACGACAAAAGACCTGTAGACATCACTTACAGTGGAACCGCCTTTCATTCTACCGGGAATCGTAAAATCATAAGGACGAATAGAATATCCCCACTCATCCTGAAGGGTTTCCGCTGATGGGCCATCTCCTTTCCCTGATTGGCCGTGACATGTACCACAGCCTCCATCAACATAGAGTCTCTCACCCATGGCAAGAAGTTCTTCTGTCTTAGGAGGAGGGTTCGGGATCGTAATCGGTTCTGGAGTTTCGCCATCAAATGCGTCAGTAAAATCTTTTATATGTGCCACCAATGAACTTATTTCTTGTTCATCTAGATCTTGTTTAAATGCTGGCATCAAAGTTCCGGGTATGCCCTTGGTAATTACCCGATTAATGTCATCATCCGTGGGCAAACTAGTTGTAGAGCGAATCTTGTACTTACCTGATGTGAAATCCCGGGGCTTAGGGTCAAGGAATTTAGCAGCGAATCCATTTCCATCCCCTTTATCACCATGGCAGACTAAACAATACTCTTTATACAGGGTTGCACGTGATCTCCCTGGGTCTGTTGCCGATTCCAGTTTGGGTACATACAATAAGCTGAAGAGAATTAATCCGTACACTGGTGCTGATAGAAAACAATGTCTTATATTCATGTTAAGAACTTTCCTTTCCTGTTATTGAAGATTGAGAATTCATTGTTGAATCTCTCAATTAAAATAACGGCAACCTTGGTCTTTTTGTGAAGAAACTTGTAGGTATAATAAACTATTAACAACAATTAGTCTAATTAGTTATAGTAATAAACATTATTAGCAATACTAATAGTATGGAAGGATAATAATGTAGTAATTTATGCTATTAGTAATTATTATGATAGTATGAAAGGATCCCGCTTATATATTGATATGTTAAAAGTGTTTCGGGATGTTGCCGAGACAAAAAGTTTTTCTGAAGCAGCCAACAGAAATTATATTACCCAATCTGCCGTTAGCCAGCAAATTGCATTTATTGAGCGTCTATTCGGTAAAAAAATGATTATTCGGGGAAAAGGTAAATTTTCCTTGACTACAGAAGGGCGTGTGTTTTTAAACGGGTGTGTAGATATTTTGGATATATATCAAAAAACTCTCGATAATATGCAAATGAATGTTGGTGAAATCACTGAAACAATAAATATAGAGACCGTTTATTCATTAGGTTTCTATCATTTACCCTCTCTTATAAAGTCTTTTATGAACCGACATAAAAATATAAACCTACATATTGAATATAACCGATCAGATAGAATTTATACTGATGT
>CAJXKT010000202.1 GCA_913055705.1 uncultured bacterium | reverse complement strand
TGGAAGGTAGATCCTCCGTATCACCCCCCCCCCTCTCGTTACCTCCGCTACCTTATAACCCTTGGCACCGGAAAACATGATATGCCATTTATGAAAAATCGCTGCGATCTCATTAATCTCTTTTTCACTATATCGACTCAGTGCTGATTTGCAGAAATGTGGATTACCGGATATATAATGCTCCGAGTCCAGATAAAGATTGGTAAAATTACTGCTCCCCCCCACCTGAGATCAGTATCTTCTCGCCCACACGGCCGGCATGATCCAGAACCAGAACCTTCCGCCCTCTCTGCCCGGCCGTCAATGCACACATAAGTCCAGCCGCCCCGGCGCCAATGATAACAACACTCTCTTTTGCCATGCTTGTCATGATTTGGGATTTTAATGAATTTTATATTATAAATAAACAAATAATTGAAATGTGAATATCAATTGTGTAAAATTATTAAGTTATTTAGATATCATTAATAAGAGGAGAAGTTTCACCATGATAGAATTCTGGAAGTCAAATGTAATAACTAAAAACCTTAGTAACCCTTTTAAATCAGTATTACTGTTACACAAACAGTCGTCCATATCCATTAACGTTATAATCATGGCGTCTATGATACTTTTTATTCTTTCATGCGGAAAGACTGAAATACCTGTTTCTGAGGCAGAAGAGATTGTTACGGTATTAGAGTTTGAGAGTATATCAAGTTTTAGATTGGACATGAAAGAACTTGAATATTATTGTGATGATTTAACGGCAGCAATCAAAAAGCAGAATTGGGAGAAAATAAGAAAACATGCCAGGAAGTTGGGGAAAATACAACCTGTAGCCTTAACAGGATTAAAAAAAGAAGAACTGCCGGAAGATTTTGTTACGTTTGATTCCGAATACAACCTCGGCACGGTTAAACTGGTGGAAGCTGCCGAGGCAGAAGAAATGGATCAATTAAACATCGAATACGAAAAAGTGAAACAGGCCTGTGACAATTGTCATAAAAGATACAAAGAGGAAGAATAGTGGAGATGTGTTAACAGGATTTTAATATGGCTACTCAATAACATATGTGTATAATTGTTCAATCAGACCAAGGCACAATCTTATATTATTAAAGACCGATAAAATTTATTATTTAGAAAGCAGGAAGATGAAATACAAAGACATAGTTGAAAAGCTGAATCATCTCCATAACGATGGATATTTTAACAGCCATCACTCGCCTGAAACTCACGGTACCGGCGATTATAACCAATTTGCGTATACCACGATTGGAACCTGTGATTGCCCTAAATGCATTGCCCATGCACTCGCATTTGGAATAAGTGATCATTATCAAGACCATGAAATAACGAAAGAAATAGTAGAAGAATTGAAAGTTCTTTATGGAGAGGATAATTTAAAAAATGCTGTAAAAGATGGCGTAAAGGACTTTGACCTCACAACTCAGTAACTCTTTATACTCCTGCCGGACGGTTTGTCCGGCGGACCTGCCCGACGCGGTTTTTGGCGGAAATAGTAACTATTCCACGATCACGATCAAATGATCATCATTCTGGAAAACTAATGGTGCAAGGCGTTCAAGGTCCTGTGGAGTGACCGCTTTCAGTTTCTCACCGTATTGGTCGTCAGCTTCGGGTAACTTACCGTCAAGTATCTCCATACTTATGTAATATGCCTGACCCACACGATCCATGCGGCGCATACCACGGCGTCCTAAAGCTGCGTTAATAGTTCTCTGAACTTCCTCTGCATCGAAAGATGTTTCACGCACTGACCGGATCTCCTCTTGAATACCGGAAACAGCCTTCTCAATATTTTCGGGTCTCGTACCCATTGTGATACTATACCAATGCGCATCCTTGTATTTGGGGAAATACGCACCGATTGAATATGCAAGCCCCTGCTGTTCTCGAAGGTTGAAGGCAAGCCTATCGGAAAATATGCTACTGAGTATATGTAAAGCCGCTTGATCTTTCTCCTCAACTTCACAACTGCCTGCAACGATAATATACGATTGAGACTTGCCGACTTTATGACGTACTGTCTTGCCGGGTTCCTTAAGTTTTAGCTTAAACTCAGGCGCCTGCCATCCGG
>CAJXKT010000201.1 GCA_913055705.1 uncultured bacterium | reverse complement strand
TACCAGAGTGATAATGCTTTAGTCCCTGGAAACTTAGCTACATTGTGAGAGCTCATATCAAAACCAAATTTTCTCATTTGATCCAGTGACATCCCAGATTCTAAAAGATCAAAGTTTCGCAATATTTCAGATATTCTATTTACGTTAGCTTTTACTTCTCTGCGTTTTTCTTTTAGAAGTCTTTTAGCTATCTTTACTCTCTCTTTAACAACTTGCCGTTGATACTTTGTAAGTTTTTTGAATTCTTTCTTATTTTTAAGCAATTTCCTTTCCTGCTCTGCCAACAAAACTGCGCGAATTGTTAAGATCTCCCTTTCTACTTCATTTATATCTGAGTTGGATTCTATAGGGGTAACCAGGTTTTCACTTGAAATCTGCGAATATTGCGTTGACCCACACCCTAAAAGAATAAAGAAAATTGTATAATACAATAAACTTATATATTTCACTTGTTTTACGTTAACAATCATAGCGCTCTCGCAGGGTCACATCTTTAATAAAATCCAAATAATGCTAATAATCAAAAAATAACCAGCTATATTCTTACCAGTCCCAGGATCATTGCTTTTTAATTTCTTTTAACAGTTAGAATAGGTGGAAAATTCAATAGGTATTTTCCCACGATGAAATGTTAATAAGTAATTTATGGAAATCAAGAGGAAACCTAAATAACAGGATGCACTGTAAGGTATTGACTTTGGCCATTGAACTCAGTTTGATAATTTTATGCTGCCGGGATTTGCTTCTTCAGTAACGCTCAGTTTTGTCTCTTGCTCAAGACCCGCACTATTTCTGCCTTTTGCCTGTTCAATCAAATCAAGTTTCGTCTCGTCGTAGTCTGAATTAGTAATGAGACTTTCGTGCCGCAGGACGTTAAGCTCACTAAGCTTCTCTTCAATATTTATCTTGTGACTGGTTTTCTTTATATAATCCTCATCCAGCAGATATGTATAGTTTGTATCAAAACCTAATTTCTCGATACACTGTTCAGAGACAGCGTCTGTAACTTCATCCAGTTTTTCCTTAAGAAAATCCGGAACGGTAAACACAAAGTCAAGAAATTCTTCCTTTTCCATTATAATTGCCTTCCTGGCCTCAACAATATCTCTCCATATTACAATTCCTTCTGATGCAGTTGTCATCTTCACATCGATCTTGAGAAAGGCATACGGGTCAGAATGAATTCCCGGGTCCTTGATACCATATGATATTATGCCGATCTCAAGTATTGTATCAACACCCAGCTCTGTCCCTATCTTTTCATAGTCTTTGGGCTCTTTATCTTTTTTCTCCATTAACCTCCATACAACATTGTTTTTCGTAATACTTTCCTGTGGTATAACATGAAAATATGAACAGAGTTGAAATTTGGTATTCAGCTTCTCACACAACTCCTCACCAATGTTCAAGTCAAATATTACATCGTTAAGGGCTGCAATGCCCTCTTGATTCGCCTGACTTTGAGCAAATCGCATAAATAACTGCGGTATAATCGCCGGCCCTGCCATTATTGTCGGGATGAACATTTCATCATTTCTGATATTTACGCCCATCACCGGGCTATCGGCATAATGCAATATCACCATATCATTTACATATTTAGAATATTCCTTTTTGTATGGTACCTGGGTAATCTTTGTAGTCTGGCAACCTGCAAAAATTATCAAAGATAATACAAAACATACATAACGCTTGTTTGACATTTTAAGAAAAGGCAAAACGAGCACATCCAATTTGTTCGTGAGTTTAATTAGTATTTGTTGCGGATTGCGATGACTATTTAACATCAACAACAATAAGCATATGATAAAAGGATAACCGCGCCAGAAGTCACTCTGGATAATTGAACAATTCAATGCTCTTTATCATTGTTGAATTCTAAGACTCTTTCTTTTTGGCGCTGTAGATGTTTCTAAAGTGTCAGATCCGATATCACTCAGACTCTTTTCAATTTCCTGAAGATTCGTCAGTACTACGCTTAGATATTCTTCATTCTCTGTTTTTCCATGGCATCCGGCATAAAACTTGATAGACCTTCTATAATTTATTATGCCTTCTTTTATGTTTCCATTCTTCACATAAAGTTTGCCCAGTTCATTGTAT
>CAJXKT010000200.1 GCA_913055705.1 uncultured bacterium | reverse complement strand
CTTAAATCCCCCTATCAACTTGAGCCTTAGGTTTCCTGGTACGTTCTCCAATCAATGATTCCAACACTATAAGAATAAGTGCTATAAATAATGGAATCTGATAGCGGTTTTCATATAATCTTATCTTCCTGCCGCCTAATTGCTTATCCTCCATTTTAGCTATGAGGTTTGTATAAATATTAGCCAGACCCCATTGAATTCCGTATGCAGGAGAATACGCACCTCCTGTCTCCAGGGCGATCTTATTTAATAATACTTCGTCAAGACGCGATTTGACAACCTTTCCTTCTTTATCTTTTAATAACTCCTCTCTCCCCTTATTATCTCTTATTTTAATATAGGCTCCCTCTTTCTTGCCAACACCAACTGTATATATAATTATTCCCTTTTCCTTTGCAACCTTTGCAATTTCCATAGCGTTACCCTGATGATCCTCTCCATCAGTAATAAGTACGATTGCCTTGTGTTTTTTCAGTTTATCACTAAATGCAGACATACTCTTTTTTATTGCCTTACCAAAGGACGTACCGCCTACAGGAATCAGACGCGTATCGAGATCATCCAGAAAAAGGCTGAATGCGCCGTAGTCAAGGGTCAACGGGCATTGAAGGAAAGCTGTCCCCGCAAATGCAACCAGGCCAACCCTGTCACCGTCTATAATATCAATCAAATCTTTGATTTCTCTTTTGGCTGCCTCTAATCTATTTGGCTTGATATCGTCCGCAAGCATACTCCGAGATGTGTCTACGGCAACAACAATATCAATTCCCCTCCTCTCCACATCTTCCCAATGGTATCCCCATTTTGGCTGTACCAGGGAAAAGATAAGGAAGGTTATGGCAGAAATAACAAAGGCTGCCTTTATAATCTGCTTCCTCCTGCTTACAGACATTACGATGCTATCAATCAATTCCGCCTGAACGAATCTCTTTAAAGCATTCTGCCTGCTCTTAAAGAACGCAATATACGCCAGCACCATGACAAAAACCAATGGCAGTAGATAGAGATAATTAATATTTTCGTATTTCATAAGTTATTTAAAATAGGACACAGATTTTCGCTGATAGACACAGATAAAAGAAAATAAATTATGTCTTTCGCTTCTCAATCGCAATTCGTAAATCCCAAATCGTAAATCTTTTTAAGGAATCCTCCTGAATCTCGTATTTGCAAGTACAACCTCAAAGAGAAGCATTCCTAACGCAGGAATAACCAGGTAATGAAAAAGCTCATCATACTCAGTATATATGGCTTCCTCCATTTTAGTCTTTTCCAGACTATCAATTTGTCTGTAAATTTCTTTCAGAGATCTTGTATCCGTTGCCCTGAAATATTTACCTCCTGTAATCTTTGCAATCTCTGTCAAACCATCATCATCAATATCAATCTCTATAGACCTGTACGTCTTCATTCCGAACAGGCCCTTGGTAGGATAAGGGGCAAGCCCCTTTGTACCTGCACCGACTGTGTATATCTTCATACCATATGTTTTTGACAATTCAGCCGCCGTTAACGGATCAATCTCACCTGCATTGTTACGGCCATCAGTTAGAAGTATTACAACCTTGCTTTCAGCTTTAGAAGTTCTCAGTCTGTTTACGCATACGCCTATGGCGGAACCGATAGCAGTACCGTCCTCAACCATTCCGACCTCTACTTTTTCAAGAAATTGCAGCAGTATATCATAATCAAGTGTCAGCGGGCACTGCGTATAGGCCTGTCCGGCAAAGACCACCATCCCTATACGATCATTCTCATGCCATTCTATAAAGTCCTTTACCACCTCTTTGGCTACGTAAAGACGGTTCCTTCTTTTTCTATCTAGATTAAAATCCTCTGCAAGCATGCTGCTTGAGACGTCTAATGCCAGGATTATATCGATCCCTTCTGTCGTCACCTTCGAATGAGCTTTACCGGATTGAGGCCTTGCAAGAGCAATTACCAGCAGTGCAATTATCAGCACCCTTAATGCAATCAGGATATGTCTATATTTAACAAAACTTCCCTGCTCTATCTTTTTAAAATAATTGAGAGTAGAAAATCTCAAAGTCCCACTATCCTTTCTTAAGATGTAATTTGCAAGTATAAGTGGAATCAGGATTATTATTAAGCTCAGAA
>CAJXKT010000199.1 GCA_913055705.1 uncultured bacterium | reverse complement strand
GCTTAATTCTTCTGCCACAGCTTTGTTCAGTGGTTCTATACTTTTTTCGTACATGAATACCTCCTAATCTTGAATTTGAAAATTCAATGATGAAGCCTAAACAGTTTTTAATGACTTTTGTAGTTAATAACCTATTCTATTCTTTATTTATTCCCTATCAACTTATTTTTTTTATTTTTATCTTCAGTGATTTTCCGTTGTTACAGTTTATATCTTTTATAGGTCAGTTTTAACGTTCACATATAGCAGCCGCTTTTGTAAAAGCGTTTACCCGGGATGCCTGTTTGCCCGGAAAGAATTCTGCTTTGAGTTTCCTGTCTTTAATCATCTGAAACAAGGCTACACCCTGTACCCTATAATCATTCCTGGCCTTAAGGCCTTTCACTAATGAGTTGCGGTTCCAGTGATTATCTCCCTTAAAATAATCATACTTAACCATTCCCGTTTGAGTGGTTGCGTTCGAAGGGTCAGGTGCATTACTTTTTACTGCAAACTGATCTGCCCGTCCTTTATAGGTACCAATGGAGGCAACGATATGTCCGTGGAGCTCTGCGTGAGAAAGCGCTTTTTTCTTACCTCTGTGATTCTCCGTGTCTTTCCGTGATTAAATATCTTTTATATTGCAAAACAACTCCATTTTTTTATAATACTCCTGAAATGAAGTAGTTACGCTCACTTCTACCACATTCTGAATATCTTCAAAAAGAGCATAATACAAATCAATCCTTTATTTTTTAACATTTAATGGAAAAGCGTGATAATTATTTTAGCTGGATTATAGCCACGTGGTTTGGCTCAGGACTTTTACCAATAGCTCCCGGGACTTGGGGAAGTCTGGCGGCTTTTCCTTTTGCATATATAATTTCTGTATATTCCGGCCCCTATGTTCTAACCATTGGAATCGTTGCCTTGTTCTTCATTGGGATGCAGGCATCAAACAATGTTGTAAAAAGTGCCCAGAAGAAAGACCCCGGATTCATTGTAGTCGATGAAGTAGTGGGCCAATGGATAGCCCTGCTCCCTTTACTTTTTCTAAATCACTATGTCGGCCCCAATCTTTCCTTTTGGTTTTTTGCCCCCATAGCAGTAGTAGCATTTCTTGCTTTCCGTATATATGATATATGGAAACCATGGCCTATTAACTATGTAGACAAGAACGTTCCCGGTGGCCTCGGGATTATGCTTGACGATGTTATTGCAGGAATATATGCATTAATAATAACATCAGCTATGGCAGTAGTAATGTCAATTTATTATATTTAAAAGTCACAAATTCTTATGATCGATGCATTAGAAAATCTTGCCTATTTATATGAAGTATTCTGGTTTAAAGAGTTATCTACTATACTACAGTCAATAGTTGTTTTAATATTAGTTCGTTGGTTTATATCCTTAAAATATAGAATTATTTTACTGCTGTTTCTGTCTGCCTTTATTGGCTGTGCCTGTAATTCTTTCGGAGACATGGGGTATTGGAATGATAACGATACGCTAAAGCATATCGCACCTGCAACATTATACCTTATAATAAAAGAAAAGAACTCGGAGTTTAATATTGCGCTGTTCGCATTTCTTTCTCCTTTCTTTCTTATATCTTGTGAATTTTACGGTGGTATCTTCTTTTTCATATCCTGCATCTTATCGCATTTAATAATACTTCTTTTCATCTTTCTTGCCAGAAACAATATCTATCTGTCTCTATTCATCAGTATTATAATTGGCGTACTTTACTCTTATATAGGTGATATTGCAGCTCCGGGCATGAATGATATCCTTGTAAATGCTGCGTTGATTACATTGTCGCTAAAATGGATTGATCACTACACGAAGAACAGTAGATTTAACTTATTCTTAAAGAAATTCTGGATTGTGCTTTGCTGCTTTGCCTACTTTGGCAGTTGGGCTTTTTATCCCATAAGCGGATATTATAAGGAATCCATTCTTTAGAGTGAAGCCGGGGAGGCGTTTATCAACGGCTAAAGTCTTTATCTGACAATTAAGAAGTATGAGAACCAAACCTGATCTGTTTGGAAATGCCTTATAATCAGCAGACAATTCAAACCATCTCCTCTATACCAATACTTCCTATACATTTAGATAATTTCTCATGCAATCCGGTGAGACATGAGCTCAGATCAGATT
>CAJXKT010000198.1 GCA_913055705.1 uncultured bacterium | reverse complement strand
CAAATATTCCGAAGGTTGATTTATTCTCTCAATAGATAATATACCTGAAGTCAGGAAAAGCGGAGCACATGCAAAGAGCATTCTCAACGATATTATTTGTAATTATTTTAATAACATTATTTACAGGGAATCTAAGGTCTCTATCCTCAAATTCTGAGGTAAAAGATATGAAACATAAATCCGCAAACAGCGATACTAAGAAGAACCATAACAGGCTTATACACGAAAAGAGCCCTTATTTACTACAGCATGCAGAGAACCCCGTAGATTGGTATGCCTGGGGACCGGAGGCTTTTGAGAAAGCCAGAAAAGAAAATAAACCTATTTTTCTTTCCATTGGTTATTCGACATGTCATTGGTGCCATGTAATGGCGCACGAGTCTTTTGAGAACCCTGAGGTCGCAAGACTGATGAATGAGGTATTTGTATGCATTAAGGTCGACAGAGAAGAACGCCCGGACATAGACAATATTTATATGCGTGTCTGTCAAATGATGACTGGCAGCGGTGGTTGGCCGCTTACTATCCTCATGACACCTGATAAGAAACCATTTTTCGCCGGTACATATATCCCCAGGGAAAGTCACCACGGACGGCTAGGTATGCTGGATTTGGTTCCACGCATCAAAGAGGTCTGGGACACACAACACGCCGATATCCTGAAATCTGCTGATCAGATTACGGCCAGTCTTAATCAGCTTTCTCAAGGCTCCACAGGAGATGAACTTGATAAGTCAACCTTAAAGACGGCGTATGAACAACTTTCCAGTCGATTCAGTGAACAGTACGGTGGCTTCGGTAATGCACCAAAATTCCCAAGCCCTCAGAACCTTCTATTTTTACTACGCTACTGGCAGAGTACGAATGACGAGAAAGCCTTGAGGATGGTGGTAAAGACCCTTCAATCGATGCAGGAGGGTGGTATATATGATCACATTGGATTTGGTTTCCATAGATATTCTACAGATTCCCATTGGCTCGTCCCGCACTTCGAAAAGATGCTTTATGATCAGGCAATGCTGGCAATGGCGTATATAGAGGCATATCAGGCGACAGGAAAGAAAGAGTTAAGAGAGACCGCAAAAAAGATTTTTACTTACGTCCTGAGAGACATGACAGACTCGAAGGGAGGATTTTACTCCGCCGAGGATGCTGACAGCGAAGGTGTGGAAGGAAAGTTTTATGTCTGGACGGAAGATGAGATTCGTAAAGTCCTGAAAGGTGAAGAGGCAGACCTGATTATAAATGTATATAACATCGACAAGACCGGTAATTTCAGAGATGAAGCATCCGGGGAGAACACAGGTGCTAATATCCTGCATCTTGAAAAAACCCTTACAGAAGTCGCCTTTAAGAATAAGACATCTGTGGATGAACTCAAAGAGCGTGTAGAAGCCGCCAGACAGAAATTATTCACAGCCCGCAATAAAAGAATCCATCCGCACAAGGATGACAAGATATTAACAGACTGGAATGGATTAATGATAGCCGCTCTGGCAAAAGGTGCTCAGGTCTGCAATGAGCCAGAGTACGCAGATGCGGCAAAGCGTGCGGCGGATTTCATTCTTACGGATATGCGCAGGCCGGATGGAAGAATTCTTCACCGTTACCGTGATGGACATGCTGCAATACTTGCCAATGTAGATGATTACGCCTTCCTGATCTGGGGATTACTGGAGCTCTATGAAACAGTCTTCGACGTACATTACCTCCAGACAGCACTGAACCTGAACAGTGAAATGATAAGATATTTCTGGGATGAACAAAATGGTGGTTTTTATTTTACCGCAGATGATGCGGAAGAACTGATAGTCCGGCAGAAAGATATTTATGATGGTGCCATACCATCCGGGAATTCCGTGGCTGTCTTAAACTTATTCAGACTGGCACGAATCACTGCAAACTCCGATCTTGAAGATAAGGCAAATAAGATAATGCTTGCCTTTTCCGAAGATGTGAAGAGTGTACCTTCCGGTTATACACAGATGATGGTTGGTCTCGATTTTGGAATAGGCCCTTCTTATGAGATTGTAATAGTTGGCAACCCACAGGCAAAGGACACTAAGGAAATGCTTAACTCCCTCAGGAAACACTTTATACCCAACAAGGTCGTACTCTTAAGGCCATCTGATCAGGAAGAACCGGATATTATCCGACTTGCCAAATTTACAGAATATCAATCAAGCCTAGACGGCAAGGCCACTGCATATGTA
>CAJXKT010000197.1 GCA_913055705.1 uncultured bacterium | reverse complement strand
GTCGATATTGAAGGCAGTTCCAGCTTTTCTCTGATCTTCTCCAATGTATTGATATATTGAGCAGAGTTATACTTTCTGTTCATCCTCACCAGGATGTAATCATCTCCGCTCTGCAGAGGCAGATGAAAGTGAGGGCAGACCTTATCCGAATCTGCAATTATATCAATCAGGCCATCCGTAATTTCATTAACCTCTATAGAGCTAAGTCTGACTCGTTCTAATCCGGGCAGAGCCTGCAGTTTCTCCAATACATCTATAATATTAACCTGATATCCCATCTCCTTGCCGTATGCTCCCAGATGTATACCGGTAAGTACAATTTCCTTATAGCCATTGCTGATCAGTTGCTCTGCTTCAAAAAGAATATCATCTATCTTCTTGCTTATGACTTTACCTCTGACATAGGGAATTATGCAGTAAGAACAGAAAATATCGCATCCGTCTTCAATCTTCAGGAACGCCCTTGTATGACCGTCAAACTTACTGATCTTCAGGTTGAATGCAGATTCATTACGGCGCAGTTTCTTTGTGTGTGGTTCTCTAATGCTGCTTGAAACCGGTACGGAATTATTATCGGAAAGAAAATCGTTTTTTACAAAATCAATTAACATGTTCTCCCTGCCCTTTTCAAAGACATACCCGACACCATCAATTTTCTTAATTGTCTCTGCATCTGATTCGGCATAACATCCTGTAACGATCACAGTTGCGTCAGGGTTATTTCTCGCAACCTTCCTGATCTGCTGCCGTGATTTTTCATCACTTGTAGAGGTAACCGTACACGTGTTTATAACACATAAATCAGCGGGAGAGCTCAGGGAAGCCTCTTCATATCCATTTGACATAATGGCCTCCCTTAATGCCTGAGTTTCGTATTGGTTTACTTTACATCCAAGAGTAACAAAGGTACAAGTTTTCATGGCTTATAACAAATTTCCTTCAATCCAGATTAATCAATCAGCCTTGTCTACAAATATGCTTGACACTATATTACGACAGACATAGACTATAATTCAACAGTAAACTTCCGGACAGCCTTTATGCGATATAGCTAAAAACCGGACATTTCTATTTTGGCTTGACAATGAAGAAGGCATTAGTGTTAATTCGTGCCTTTTGCTTGTCCTCGGCGCCGTTTGTCCGGGGAAAATTAGTGTCTAAAAAATATGGAGAGTAATATGACAAATTTGAATAGAGTATCTTTGGTGAAATGTACAAATTATTCTAAAGAAGATGTACGTAATGCAATAAACAAAACATTCTCTTATTTTGGCGGGATTGAAAACATTATCAAAAAAGGATCGAAGGTGCTGCTGAAACCAAACTTCTTAAGGGAAAGCAGTCCGAGAAAATGTATAATAACACATCCTGTTGTTATAGAGACAGTAGCAGAAGCAGTCCTTGAAGCAGGCGCAACTCCTATCATAGGAGACAGCCCGGGCTTTGGCTCTGTAAGAAAAGTAGCCAGACGTGTAGGGCTGGATAAGGTTGCGGAAAAGCTGGGCATTGATATCATCGAACTGGATAAGCCCAGAAAAGCATCCATTAACTGTGGGGGCAAAGATTTTTCCCTGACAGTCTCTGGCAAGGCACTTGATGTCGATGCCATAATCAACCTTCCCAAGCTTAAGGTCCATGTCCAGGTTCTTTTTACCGCGGGAGTTAAGAACCTGTATGGATGTGTCAGCGGCAAGCAAAAGGCATGGAGACACTTCAAGGCAAAAAATGATCTGGAATGGTATGCGGATATGTTAATAGCTAATTACCAGTTAGTTAAACCGGTATTCACTATCGTTGACGGTGTTATGGCTATGGAAGAAAAAGGGCCTACCGGAGGCCGGCCCAAAGACGTTTCACTACTTGTCGGCGGAATAGATGTTATATCGGTAGATAGAGTGGTTGCAGAACTGCTTTCGGTTCGTCCGGAAGACGTTCCAGTACTCAGGGCAGCAAAAAGACTGGGAGTAGGCGAACAGGATTTATTAAAGATAGATATAGCTGGTGAAGACTTATCTTCCGTCATAGTACACGACTTTATCTTTCCGGAACTCTCCCCCATAGGCTTTGATTTCATCCGCGTAGTAAAGAGCCTTATAAAGCACCTGTGGTTTAAGACTGTAGGCAAGGCAGAACCGCAAACATAAATTTGCCTTATAACGTTTATTAAAAGCTTACATGATTAATGATGGTAAAGAGTTTAATATCCTCTATCTTCACAATGAATCAATAATGGGTGGGGCCGAGATAAGTT
>CAJXKT010000196.1 GCA_913055705.1 uncultured bacterium | reverse complement strand
TACTTCATCTGCTTTGATTAATGTCTCTATCTTGAAACATTCTTCTCTGGCAGGGATACCACTATTCTGACAGATATCAAGTACCGTACTCCTCGTTATCCCCGGTAATATGTTGGTATCAAGTGATGGGGTAACAACACTCCCGTCCTTGACCATAAAGATATTACTGACTATGCACTCGGCTACATATCCGTCTGTATTGAGGACAAGTGAATCATGTACCGATCTCTCCCTTGCCTCTTCCTTCAATAGAATACTTGTCAGGAGATTAGTTGTCTTGTGACGGCAGATCGGACTCGTCGTACTCCTCCTCTGTTTTGAGACACACAGTGACATACCCTCTTTATACAACTGTTCATCATATGGTGTAAACGGTTTGACCTGTATCAGGATCGTCGACCTGAGGCCAACACTCATTTGAAGCCCACTGCCGTCTTCACCCCTTGAAAGTGTAATCCTGATATAAGCATCCCGAACACTGTTTTTCTCAAGCAGTTTCGTTATACTCTCACTAATTTCTGTATTTGTATATGCGGGAAAGATCTTGAGTTTCTCTGCAGAACTACGCATGCGATCCAGATGTTCAGTAAGTTTAAAAGGTTCGCCTTTGTACGAACGAAGCGTCTCAAAGATGCCGTCTCCGTAAAGGAACCCTCTGTCTCCCGGCGAGATTGATCCTTCAGTAATGGGAATTATCTTGCCATTTAAGAAAATGTCATTAGTCATTAGTGCCTTGTCCTCGGCGTCTTTTGTCCGGGGAAATTTGTGAAATCCGTGTCTGTCAATCGTCAGTTGTCAATATTCAATATTAACCAAGCGTCTCTATTAATGCTCTGGCTTTATGCAATGTTTCTTCATACTCGTCTTCCGGGTTTGAGTCAGCAACGATCCCACCGCCAACCTGAAAGTAGATATGATCATCTTTTACCAGAAATGTTCTTATGGCAATGTTAAGATCAATGTTTCCATTAAAGCTCAAATATCCCATTGCGCCAGTGTATACACTGCGCTTGGTAGGTTCTAATTCATCAATGATCTGCATAGCCCTTACTTTGGGAGCACCGGTTATTGAACCGCCGGGAAATGCGGCCTTTAACAAGTCGACAGAATCATACCGTGAATGAAGCTCTCCTTCGATTGTTGCAACAAGGTGATAGACGGTAGGGTGTTCTTCCAGGTTTTTCTTCCCAGTGACCTTGACTGTATTATATTTACACACTCGTCCAAGGTCGTTCCGCTCGAGGTCTACAATCATTGCAAGTTCAGCATCGTCTTTCTCACTTGAGAGTAAATCATTCTTCATTTTTGCATTTATGTTTTTATCTTTATATCTGGGGCGGGTGCCCTTGATCGGCTTTGTTTGAATATTTCGCACTATATTGCCACTATGTTTGCCGGTGCTTTCAAATGTGCTTCGTAGTGATAAGAACCTTTCCGGAGATGAACTGATTACGTATTTATTATCAAACCTCAAATAACTTGAAAATGGTGCCGGATTAATCGTTCTTAATCTCTTATATATTTCGTAAGGTGATGCCTCTATCTGGGTGTGAAATCTCTGCGAAAGATTTACCTGATAAATATCGCCTGCATTGATATATTGTTTTGCACATTCCACAGCCCTTAAATAGTCTCCTTTAGAAAAATTACTTATTATCTTTCGTTTTATCATGCTCCCGCTAAGCCTTGATTCTTCTTCGTGAGGTATATTCCATCTATTACTAATCATCCTTAATACCTGATCAATTCTTTTCTCTGTACTTTTACTGGAATACGGATTAATATCGACGGACATTAAGTAGCACTTGTTCTTAAGATGGTCGAAGCCGATAACTGTGTCATAAAAGCTGAAGCACATTTCCGGGAATTCAATGTCATCGATTGTTGTATCAGGGAGTTTTTCTATGAAATGGCATAGATCATAAGCAAAGTATCCAACGGCACCACACGTAAATGGAATAGAATCAAAACTGTCATCCAGATGGAATTTGCTCAACAAGGTTTTCAGTTCATCAAGAGGATTCCCGACTTTCCTGGTGATATTATGCCGGCTTTGCGTCAATATATTATTGCCTTTTGACATAACGGTAAGAAATGGATCATACCCAATAAATGAGTATCTTCCTGTCTCTTTGTTTTTAGCAGCACTATCAAGGAAAAAGCTTTTCTGGTATGCCTGGGTATATTGAAAGACCTTCAGCAGGTCGGTGTCAGGGCCTAACTCCCTGATTATGAATTTCTTTTTTGTTCTGTTTATAAAGTTTGCCATAAGATGATTTCTGCTTAAAAATATTGTATTATATGTTATGTTATTTAATATAATAT
>CAJXKT010000195.1 GCA_913055705.1 uncultured bacterium | reverse complement strand
CTCCTATAGCGGAAATTGCAAATATAATTAACAGGTACCATAAAAACGTTGTCATATTATTTTCCATTTGAAACAAAGGCCGGCATAGACAGCAATCTGTTCAATCCTGGAAAAGGCTGAAATAATATTTTTTCAATTATAAATAAAAAACACATTTTCCACCAAAAGTCAATATTTTAAGAACAATCAAAAATATACCTTCAACTAACCCTGACCTTTTGGTATACTCCTACAACCTTTTTTGCAAGATTTGTTGTTTTTTTATCTTAATCCTGTTAATACTGTCCAAAATGATATGACTACACCAAGCCTCACCATTGACCTGTGCGGGATCAAATTATCAAACCCAACCGTTCTCCCATCCGGATTTTTAGGTACCTCTAAATCTCTGCTTAAACGGGTTGCCGACAGTGGCGCCGGTGCAGCTACCATAAAGTCGGTCAGTTTTGAAGCAAGAGAAGGACACAAAAACCCGACCGTTATCCCTTTTGAAGCAGGATTATTGAATGCAGTCGGGTACTCAAACCCCGGTGCGGAAGAGACAGCCAGGGAGTTCACAAATTTAGAAGACCTCTCAATACCTGTAATAGCAAGCGTTATAGGCACAGAGGCGGGAGACTTCGTACGCGTTGTGGATAAGTTGTCAGCAAGTGGTTTCTCTGCTATAGAACTCCCACTCTCATGCCCTCACACACCCGGATTCGGCCTGCTGGCCGGGCAGGGAACGCCGGAGAGCACGAAGGAGATAGTCTCAGCGGTCAGGAAGGCCACCAAACTCCCTATATTCGTTAAATTATCACCTAACATACCGGAAATAGGGAACTTAGCAAAAGCAGCCGAGGATGCAGGCGCCAATGCCATAACGGCCGTAAATACACTGGGCCCGGGAATGATTATAAACATAGAGGCGCGTAACCCAGTACTATCCTACAGGGTTGGAGGGGTCTCAGGACAAGCCCTGAGGCCGATTGCAACCCGATGTGTATATGATATCTACGAAGCTGTTAAAATACCTATAATAGGCACCGGTGGGATATCCACGGGCAGGCACGCCATAGAGATGATTATGGCCGGAGCTACCGCTATCGGGGTTGGTACTGGAATATATGAAAGGGGAATTGACATCTTCCAGAAGATATGCAGAGAAATAGAGACTTGGATGTCTGAAAACAATTTTAACAGTATCGATGAAATGACAGGAATTGCCCATGAGTAAAGGATTCGAACAACCGGTAATGATGAAGATTGACAAGATCATAAGCGAATCTGATGACGCAAAGTCATTTATGTTCAGGCACAATATTGATTACAAACCCGGACAATTTATAATGGTCTGGTTACCAGGTATAGACGAGAAGCCGTTTGCCGTATCATATTCCGGTGACGACTTTTTCGGAATTACGGTGCTTGAGAGAGGTAAATCTACAAAGCACATGCACGGTATGGGTGTGGGAGAACAGCTGGGCATAAGAGGTCCGTTTGGGCATGGATTCAGCATCCCTGATAATATTAAGGATGGCAGCGGGAACGCATGCGTAATCGGTGGCGGATGCGGAATGGCGTCACTGTCCGTACTTATTGAAAGTTTACAGGATAACAATACCACAATACTCACGGGAGCAACTACAAAGACAACGCTGTTATTTAAAAACCGGTATAAGGACATAACAATCTTTACTGATGATGGGAGTGAAGGTACTAAAGGATATCCAACGAACTCCCTGGAAGACCTGCACAAGGAAAACAGTTACAACATTATATACACCTGCGGCCCTGAGATAATGATGTCTAAGGTATACGAATTCTGCAAGAAACATAATATACAATGCGAAGCGTCACTGGAAAGATACATGAAATGCGGAATAGGTATTTGCGGGCAATGCGTCTGCGATGGACAGATGGTGTGTAAGGATGGACCGGTGTTTGACTCACAGGCGCTTGATAATATGAGTGACTTTGGAAACTATTCGCTTCTAAAGAGCGGCAAGAGGGTTTCACTCAAGGAGTATGGTGAGTGGAGAGGCTGTTAAAAGACCTAACGCAGAGTACGCAGAGAAAAAATTGAATATTGACTATTGAAGATTGGAAAGAGAAGAATTTAGCCACAGAGAGCACTGAGGATAAATACCAATATTCAAATAACAAATAAATTACAAATTCTAATAAATCAAATCAGAAAGGAAAAAGGTTAAGGTTTTGAAAATTGGTAATTGAGTATTATTTGAAATTTGATGCTTGTCGTTTGGGATTTTATCCCGTTATCCTATCTAATTGTCTTTTTCCCTTGCGTATTTGGCGTCTTGGCGAGAGAGAAAAAGAAAAAACAAAGAGGATTGTTTAGTAT
>CAJXKT010000194.1 GCA_913055705.1 uncultured bacterium | reverse complement strand
ATATTGTTATTAACTTCGTGTCATAGTTATTTGGCTAATTCCCCTGTCAACCTCAATGACATAATGGATGGTAGGTGTACGATAATTGACATGACATATCCCCTAAACCAGAACAATGCCTATTGGCCCGGCCCATCTTACTCCCCCTTTAAACATAAGACGGTAGCAACTCTGGAAGATGACGGTGTTTTCTCGGCCGTGTACTCTACACCAGAGCACCTTGGCACACACATAGATTCGCCCAATCACTTTGAAGACAATCAGCCATCAGTTGATAAGCTCAAACTTGAAACCCTTATCGGCCCAGCATCCGTTATTGATATTTCAGCAAAAGTAGAGCTTGACGCAGATTATGAACTTACTAATGAAGACATTACCTTTTGGGAAGAATCAAATGGCAGAATACAAGATGGGTCGATTGTTCTTCTCAACACAGGTTGGTGGAAAAGGTGGAATGATTACGACAAATACAAAAATGCTGATGATGCCAACAAACTCCATTTCCCGGGATATTCTGAACAAGCTGCAAGGTTTTTAGTTGAAAAGAGAAACATAAAGGGGATAGGCACAGATACTCTAAGCGCTGATTATGGGATGTCATCTGAATTTGCAGTTCATCACATTATAAATGGTGCCGGCAAATATATATTGGAAAATGTAGCTAATCTTGATAAGCTTCCACCCAGAGGAGCAATACTTATAATAGCACCGATAAAGATTGAAGGAGGTTCAGGCGGACAAGCCAGGATATGGGCAATCTTACCACCACCATAACCCTAAGGATTCTGATTGTAATCTGGCATTTAAGAATTAAGTTTTTGAAATTACTTAAAAACATAAACGACAAGGAGTATTTGTTATGAGAGTTGTAGATAGAAGAAGAGTCTTACCGGAAGTAACAATCGGCCTTAACAAAGAAGAAACAACAACACTTGCATCTATCCTGACCAAGAGTGAATTAGAAAAAGAATTCTGCCAGGATTTGTTAACCAAGATTGACGTAATCCTGAAAGATGATGATTTCAAAAAATGAAATGTTTGATCAATTAATCATCTATGATTCTGCCTGCAAAACAAAAATATAGGCTTTTTCTAATAGTATTATTAATATGTTTTTCAGGATGTACAACATATCAGAAAACTGCATCACCCCATACAACAAAGAAAGATGAATGGTTTGCAAAAGACAAAGCACAACATTTTTCAGCTTCCCTCCTGATTGGAGCACTGACATATTCAATAGCGAGAGCAGGAGAAGCGGACAAGGATGACGCAAGCATAATAGGCTTCTCGTTCTCAAGTACATGCGGCATCGCTAAAGAAATCAATGATGAGGTCAAACGTAATGATTGGAGTTATAAGGACCTGATATGGGACATTATTGGCAGTGTTGCCGGAGTGTCAATATCCAATGCATTAGACTAATACCCTATGACTTTAAAACAGAGAATTATACGAATCATTACAATTACCTTGACTATTGGCATTGTAAGTTTCCTGGTATTTTATAGTGTGATCATGATCCATAACACTGAAGATCCTCACTTTGCAAAAAAGGTAGCCTTAACATCAATGGCCATTATCTTACTATCAATTATATCGGGAGGATACGTGCTATATAAATTAAAAGGAGAATGATAATGGAAATTTACCTGGTTAGGCACGGAGCTGCCCACACAAAAGAGGATGATCCGGAAAGGCATCTCAACAAAGATGGCCTTGATCAGTGTCACATGTCTGGAAGGGCTTTAAAACGATTAGAGATCAAGTTTGACCTCGTAATCAGCAGTCCCAAGGTACGTGCCCGTCAAACGGCAGAAATCATAGCCGATGAAGTAGGATATCCAAAGGGTGAAATCAAAGTCACTGAAACGCTGGAACCTATGGCATCTCCGAAAGATACAATTTCATACCTAAATAACTTCACAGAGATGAATAATATTATGCTTGCCGGCCACCTGCCTTTACTTGGGAATCTTGCTTCAGAGTTACTAAGCAAGAGCACACAAATCTCATTGTATTTTGAATCCGGTGCAGTCTGTCAAATTGACGTCGACCATCCAATTTCTCATACCGGTATTTTTCGATGGTTCTTAACACCAAAACAGCTCAGACTCATAGCACAAGCTTGAACAGTAGAATCAAATTTGCTTGCTTCAACAATATTTTATACTTATCTTGTAAACTCTTTCCTTCCCTTCATTAGCCTGAGTATATACAAAAAAAGAATGAATCCACACCCTATACCAGTTGCCGCGTAAATGAGAACAGAGGCTAATGCAGTGTAAAGGTTGGTCTTAAAATTAATTATTGCTGCGATCCCAATGGCAAGAAATGCTGTTGCAAGTATTATAT
>CAJXKT010000193.1 GCA_913055705.1 uncultured bacterium | reverse complement strand
GTATTATGATAGACTATTATAAACATATAGACTATTATGAACGTTCAATGCGTTCCTATGTATTAACTCATTAAATGATGAGAATAAAAGGATTACGGTATATATAGTTTTGGCTGTTAAGTAATATTAGATCACGGAGAAGACAATGTTTATTTCAATTAAGAATCACCTTATATTTTTGCTGATCGTTTTTACATTGCTCCCATTTGTTCTGCTAAGAATTGTAGCCTACCCGATAATACAGAGAGACCTTAAGACTGTGATCATGGATAATCTCGAAATTGTCGGGGAGAAGCAGGCAGTGCTGGTGTCTACCTGGATGCGTGAAAGGATGAAGGATGTCCTGGTTATTGCAGATAACCCTTATATGGCTAATAGCGTGAATCTTACCAGGAAGGACAGAGAGTATGCAGAAACTCTTAGATATTTAGAGATGATTGTACTTGAGTATGGTTACAAGGATGCTTTTGTAAGTAATGATAAAGGGTTGGTCACGGTTGCTACATCGGAAAAACGTGTGGGAGAAGATATTTCAGGAATAGATTATTTCAAGCAGGCAATAAAGGGGAAAACATTTTTAACAAACATAGTACCGTCTAAAGTTCCACTTATAAATGAGTTTGATGAGGAGGAGATAGGGGTGCCGACAATGCTTGTTTCAACTCCATTAAAGAACGAGGACGATGATATAATTGGTGTTGTTGTATTGAGGGTTCACGTGGGCACCCTGAGTAACATGATGCATAGTCAAAAGTTCGGAAAGACAGGCGAGACTTATCTTGTGAGCAAGGATGGATACATGCTTTCAGAATCGAGGTTTACCAAGCATTTAATAAAGAAAGGTGTTGTAAAAAGAAGGAGTGCACTGGAATTAAAGTTGGTTGACCCCATTACCGGCAAATTAACCCATGGTGTTGCACAGTGTGTAGCAGGGCATAACGGTTCTGATTCGATAGGTTATAATGATTATGGAGGCATCCCCGTAGTGGGAGTATGGCGCTGGTTGCCTGAGTTTAATTGGGGTGTTGTTACTGAAATTGACAGAACTGAAGTTTATGGAGTAGCGTATAACCTTAATACTCTTGGTGTGGTATTAATATTTGCAATGGTATTCCCCATTATGTTTATTGCATACCTTGTTGGTAAAAGATTTTCTACCCCAATTCTTGGGCTAACAGAAGTAACCGAAAAGATGGCCTCAGGGGATTTAACCCAAAGGGTGAACATAAAGAGAAATAATGAGGTCGGAGTGTTGGCAAACTCCATTAATACAATGGCAAAGTCTCTGGAAAAGAAGACAAATGAGATAATACAATCTGAAAAACGCTACAGAAGTTTATTTAATTCTATCAGGGCCGGTATTTATCAATGTGAACCGGGAGTTGAAGGTGAATTTACATGGGTTAACAAAGCTGCAGCGGTAATGTTTGGCTATGAATCACCGGAAGAGATGATCGGGACAAAAGTAAAAGATATTTATGTAGATCAAGATGATAGAAAAAGGCTCGTAGAAAAGCTTGAAAAAGATGGGGTGTGGACAGACTTTACGTCCTATTGTAAAAAGAAGAATGGCGAGCAATTTTACACTGAACGTACTTCTGATATGGTAAGAGGCGAAGGAAACGAACCGACTCTTATTCAAGGTGTATTCAGGGATATGTCAGAGAAGAAGAAAGCAGAACTGGAAATTATTGAATCCGAGAAAAAATATCGATTATTATTCGACTCACTGAAAGAAGGTGTATACCAATGTGAACCCGGAGTTGAAGGAGTATTTACATGGATTAATCAAGCAGGTGCAGAAATGTTTGGCTTTAAATCACCTGAAGTGATGGTCGGGACAAAGGTAAAGAATATTTATGTGGACGAAGCTGATAGAAAAAGGCTCGTAGAAAAGCTTGAAAAAGATGGAATCTGGAGGAACTTTGAGTCATTTTGTAAAAAGAAAGATGGAGGGCGTTTTTATACTGAACGTACCTCCAATATGGTTAAAGACGAAAAAGGTGAACCTGTTCGTATTGAAGGAATAATCAGGGATATTACTGCGCGAAAGAGGCTGGAAGATGAGTTGCGCGAATCAGAACAACATAAAAGGCAACTGTTGAATTCACTAAAAGAAGGTGTATACCAATGTGAACCCGGTGTTGAAGGAGTGTTTACATGGATTAATCAAGCTGGAGCAGAAATGTTTGGCTATAAATCACCTGAAGAGATAATCGGGACAAAGGTAAAGAATATTTATGTAGACCCTGATGACAGAAGAAAGCTAGTCGAGAAACTTGAAAAAGATGGGATAAGGAGAAACTTTGAGGGCTTTTGTAAGAAGAAAAATGGCGAACGATTCTACATTGAACGTACCTCTAATATGTTTAGAAATGAAGAAGGTAAACCTGTTCGTATTGAAGGAATATTCAGGTATATTGCTGAGCGAAGCAGGCCGGTAGATGATGTAAAGAAAC
>CAJXKT010000192.1 GCA_913055705.1 uncultured bacterium | reverse complement strand
GTAAAACACGTTTTCTTTTTAATTAGAATACTCTAAGAACTGTATGCACAAGTCGCATACAGTCGATTCACCCTAGCGATTGCTGATGCCATGCGTGTTAGCTAAAAAAAATGAAGACACCGTTAAATAAAAAATCTACGACATCAGATATCGAAAAACGTTTTAACAACGACGTTGAAAGGTTTTCCAATATTGACACAGGCCAAGTCACGACTATTGATGCATCTCTTTCAATGGAATTGATAACCGAAGCAGCTATCTCAACAACTCCAGTCATATTAAAAGTTTTGGATATCGGATGTGGAGCAGGCAACAATACAATAAAACTCCTCAGAACATATGGAACTGGTTTTGATTGTGACCTTATCGATCTCAGTATGCCTATGCTAGAAAGAGCAAAGGAAAGAGTTTCTCAAGAGACTCATGGAGAGATCAATACTTTTCATGGAGACTTTAGGACTGCAGACCTTACTGATGAGAGTTACGATGTGATCATTGCTGCCGCAGTACTGCATCATCTCAGAGAATATCAAGACTGGAAAGAGGTATTTAGGAAGATTTTTCGATTACTAAAGCCGGGCGGATCTTTTTGGGTAACCGACCTTGTAAGCCACGAGGATGTTAGTATTCAAAAGCTTATGTGGAATCGCTATGGTAATTACCTCAAATCGAAAGGAGGAGATGATTATATGGAGAAAGTATTTGACTACATTGACCAGGAGGACTCTCCGCGTTCAGTAACCTTTCAACTAGATTTAATGAGAGAATCTGGATTTGAGTCAGTGGATGTTTTACACAAGAATTCCTGCTTCTCCGCTTTTGGTGGAATCAAAGGCAAATAAATTAGTTCGACTGATTTTCAATCACGACACTCCTGTAAAACTGCGACTTAAACATTGACAACATTAAGCTTCTTAGAATAGACAATTTACATGATTGATTATTACACTATCGTTATTGCTGTCGGAGTCTTTACAATCGCAGGGACAGTAAAAGGAGTTTTAGGTCTTGGTTTGCCAACGATTAGTCTAGCATTACTTACAGTGGCAATTGATTTACCAAGTGCAATGTCTATAATGCTAGTACCTTCTCTAATTACGAATATTTGGCAAGCCGTTATTGGTGGGAATTTTAAAAGCACACTCATTCGTATTTGGCCGTTTATATTATTTGCTTTTGGCACAATATGGATAGGAGCTTTATTTCTCACTCGTATCAACCTATTCTTGCTTTCTTCTCTTCTTGGAGGGGTGCTTATTGTTTATTCTGTTTTGAACTTGTCAGGGTTCAGGTTTGTTGTTGAAGCCAGAAATGAATTTTGGGTTGGAGGGCTATTAGGATGTATAAATGGCATCCTCACAGGGATGACGGGGTCCTTTGTTGTTCCAGGCATAATGTATCTACAGGGGATTAACTTAAAGCGAGATGCCTTGATACAAGCAATGGGAATGTTATTTATGGTATCAACATTTGCACTTGCTTTGTCATTGCAACAGAATAGATTTTTGTCTTTCAATCATGGAGTGCTATCATGTTTGTGTTTATTTCCGGCTATTGTGGGGATGGTAATAGGACAGAAAATTCGTAATAAACTGCCTGAAAAAACCTTCCGAAAAGTATTATTTTCCTCACTGCTAGTGTTAGGAGTATATCTTTTGGTTGTTAAACTCAGCCACTACGTTAACCATATCTAATAACAAAACTGTAATTATCAACTTATCAGGGCGTTTGCTTAATAATAATAATTTTTTCAGAATAGGAAATATGGATACACTTCACATTGAGACACCGCTTATAGAATCGATACCACTGGGAAGAAAGGTCAAGGGGAAAGTCTGGCTGAAACTTGAAGCATTGCAGCCTTCTGGTTCGTTTAAACTGAGAGGGATTGGGAATGCGTGTCAGACATACTTGCGCAAAGGGGCAAAGAAGTTTGTCAGTTCATCAGGAGGTAATGCCGGTATTGCTGTTGCGTACTCCGGAAGACAACTTGGCATCCCTGTAACGGTTGTAGTGCCTGAATCAACAACGGAAAGGTCTATCGAAGCCATAAAACAGGAGCACGCAGAAGTAATAGTTAAGGGTGGTACTTGGCAAGAAGCCCACGATTACTCCGTCAAATTGACTGACTCTGAATGCATCCATATTCACCCTTTTGATGATCCGCTATTATGGAATGGGCATGCTACTATTTTAGATGAAGTGAAAAAGTCAGGACTTTCTCCAGATGTTGTAGTCCTATCAGTCGGTGGTGGCGGTTTAATGTGTGGAATTATTGAAGGTCTATGCAGAAATAATATGGCTACTGTTCCTGTCATTGCTGTTGAAACTGATGGTGCTGATTCTTTATCAGCATCGCTGAGTGCTGGGCAACACCTTGAAATAGAGGATATAACAAGCGTTGCGACTTCCCTGGGCGCCAAGAAAGTCGCCAAAGCAGCATATGATTGGTGCTACAAGCATGAAGTAGTCAGTCATGTGGTATCTGATATAGACGCAGTAGATGCATGTCTGGAATTTTCCAATGATCATCGTTTATTGGTTGAGCCTGCTTGTGGAGCAACAC
>CAJXKT010000191.1 GCA_913055705.1 uncultured bacterium | reverse complement strand
TAATTTCTCGGGAATTATTGGTAATACGCCTGAGATTCAGCTTATTTTCAAGACAATTACAGAGATTGCCCCAACAGCGGCTACTGTGTTGATATATGGTGATACCGGGACAGGAAAGGAGCTTATTGCTAATGCTATCCATTACAGTAGTGACAGAAAGGACAAACCATTTGTAGCACTTCATTGTGCTTCATTATCAGAAGGTGTATTGGAAAGCGAACTTTTCGGGCACGAAAAGGGTGCTTTTACCGGCGCGATAAGTCAGAGACGGGGCAGGTTTGAATTGGCTAATGGAGGCAGTCTCTTTCTTGATGAAGTAGGAGAGATGAATTCACATGTTCAAATCAAATTGTTAAGAGTGCTGGAAACCGGGAAATTTGAAAGAGTCGGTGGTGAAAAAACCATTGAATCAGACGTTAGAATTATTGCTGCAACAAATAGAGACCTGGAGAAAGAGATCAAGGAAGGAAGATTCAGGGAAGATTTATACTATAGATTAAATGTTATTAACCTGAAACTCCCGTTATTAAGAGAGAGGAAAGAAGATATTGGATTGCTGATTGATAACTTTCTTGTAAAATATTCAAAAAAGAACAAGAAAGATATTAAAGGCATTACTCCGCAGAGCGCAAAGTTACTGGATAATTACGATTGGCCCGGTAATATCAGAGAGCTTGAGAATGCAATCGAAAGAGCTGTGGTAATGGCAAGAAATGAATATATAGAACCAAACGATCTTCCTTCTAACATTAATGTAAATACTAAAAAATCCAGAAAAGAAACCTTTCGTATCCCATCGGGTGCAACCATGAAGGAGATAGAGAAGAAGGTTATCATCGAAACACTTCAAACAACAAATGGTAGTAAATCTAAAGCAGCAAAGATACTTGGTATTTCAACGCGAAAGATTGAATACAAAATAAAAGAATGGTCAATGGATGAGTGATTATTTTGAATTCTGAAATCGTTGTCTTTCAGGTTCTGACATAATGTGACAAGATACAGTATTACAGGGAATTAAGTATTTAGTAAAAATATTGTTAATACGCTATGAGAAATAATATTGTACATATAGGTGCACATGAACTCCGGTATGAGATACGTGAAATAGTAACGGTAGGCAACAGGTTACATGACATGGGGTTGGTTGTTTGCTGGGAGAACATTGGTGACCCTATTCATAAGGGCGAAAAGATACCGTCATGGATCAAGGAGGTGATAAAAGAGGCTGTTGACACAGATTCTTCATTTGCATACTGTCCTACAAAGGGCCTGGAGGAAACAAGGGATTTTCTTGCAGGCATTTGTAACAAAAGAGAAAAGGCACAGATAACAAAAGAAGATATCATTTTCTTTAATGGTATTGGCGATGCGATATCTAACGTTTATAATTATTTGAAGAGTGAGGCGAGGGTGATTGGCCCTTCACCTGCTTATTCTACCCATTCATCAGCGGAAGCGGCGCATGCCGGTGTAGATCCGTTAATGTATAAATTAGAGCCGGAAAACAACTGGTACCCCGATCTTGATGACCTTCGCAGTAAAATAATAGACGATCACTCAATATCCGGGATATTAATTATAAATCCCAACAATCCGACAGGTACAGTATACCCGTTTGAAATAATGAATGGGATTGTGAAAATTGCTGAAGAGTATGATTTGTTTATTGTGTGTGATGAGGTTTATTCAGAAATAACTTACAACGGAAAGGTTTCAACCCCGTTGAGTGATGTTGTAAATGATGTATGTGGGGTCTCTATGAGAGGGATTTCCAAGGAACTTCCATGGCCGGGAGCAAGATGTGGATGGATAGAGGTTTATAATAAAGATAAGGATCCAATGTTTGAGGAATATATTGAGACAATAATAAATGCAAAGATGTTGGAAGTCTGTTCTACTACACTTCCACAGAAGGTTATTCCATCTGTGTTGTCTGATCCAAGATACAAGGAATATCATGCCAACAGAAACAAGCAATACGAAGTAAGATCTCAATTTGCTTATGATGCACTGAGGGAAATTGACGGTGTGATAGTTAACCAAACCGATGGTGCGTTTTACATGACTGTTGTTTTTAAAGATGGCGTTCTAAATGATAAGCAGAGGCTTGAGATCAGTGATAATAAAATAAAAGATTATATTGAAGAGATTACTGATGGTGTCGCTCTTGATAAAAGATTTGTATATTATTTGCTGGGTGCTACCGGTATATGCGTTGTACCATTAACCGGGTTTAGTTGTGACCTTTACGGTTTCAGGGTGACATTGTTAGAAACAGACACGAAAAAATTTGAGTGGATCTTTACGACAATCGCTGAAAATATAAAAGTATACTTAAATTCCTGACTGATTAATTTTGTAATATGAGGGTTAGTAAGCTTCACGCCAAATAGCGACTGCTTTCAGGTTAGCAGGATATTTGAAAAACAAATCCATTAACATACACATAATCATGTCTTTCTAACGAATCTCCTTCCGTCTTCACATTGTTACGCAAATATTACGCTATAATTCCTTGGAAATAGAGTAGGTGCGAATAATATGCGCATTCTCAGCTAAATACAAAGTTTATAAAATTATTTTAAATTCTGATTTAGAG
>CAJXKT010000190.1 GCA_913055705.1 uncultured bacterium | reverse complement strand
AAATTTCTGGACATAGGATGTGGAACAGGTGCTCAGTTGAGGGTTATGGAAGCAGTTGGCAGTCTGGATACATTCGGTGTGGACATCTCAGGAAAAGGTATTGAAATAGCCAGAATGAATGTTAATGGTTCCAGGCTCGCAATCGCAAATGCAGAAGAAATGCCTTTTAAGGATGGCAGTTTCAATTATATTGCGAACCTTGGGAGCCTTGAACATTTTATACATCCCGATAAGGCTGTCAGAGAAATCTCACGACTGGTTACTGCGGATGGACAAGCAATCATTATGGTACCAAATGTCTTTTATTACAAGGATATATGGGCTGCCTATAAGACAGGCAACAGGTTATACAGAAACCAGAGTCATGAAATATTTGCCACACTTAAGGAATGGAAAAACCTGTTTGAAGAGAATGGGCTTTCAATTACAAAGACTGTTAAATATAACGGGATCAGTAAGAGTTTTGTTAAGCAATGGTTTAAAGACTTATTAATCCCCCTGACATTATCCTATCATTTTGTATTTATCTGCAGGAAACGATAAGCCACGAATGAAGATTACATTTGTCCTACCTGATCTCAACTACGTTAGAGAATATATGCCTGATTATGATGGTGTTTTTGCACAGGGTATAGGATATCTCTCATCTTCTTTAAAACATGCAGGCCATGAAGTATCATTGATTCATGTAACAAAGGATCCGGAAAGAGATAATTATATTGAGATCCTTAAAGGTGAAAAGCCCGGATTGGTAGCATTCAGCCTCTTTTCTCATCAATTTGGTTTAGTAAAAGAACTTGCTGGCTTTACAAAGGAAGCCGGAGGGTTTCCTACAATCGCAGGTGGGGTACATCCAACTATCGCACCTGAAAATACTCTGAGTGATGATAGTATTGATATGGTCTGTATAGGTGAGGGTGAAGAGGCTTTAGTTGAATTATGTGATAAGATGGATCGTGGTGAGGATTATAAAGACGTTGGAAGTGTATGGGTAAAGGATAATGGCATAATTGTAAGGAACAGCGTAAGGACGTTAAATCAAAACCTGGAAAACCGGCCGTTTCCTGACAGGAGCATATTTGATTTTGAAAAACTGGCTGACGCAAAACTTGGAATGTTAACCGTATTGGCTGGAAGAGGATGTCCATATAACTGTACATACTGCTGCAATCACCAGTATAAGAAGCTATATGCAGATAGTGGGAAATATGTAAGATTCAGAGATCCTGAGAGTGTTATACGGGAGATAAAGGAGGTAAAGAAAGACTACCCTTATCTTGAGTTTGTAAATTTCCTTGATGATACCTTCTGCTTGAACAAGAACTGGTTGAGAAAATTCCTTCCAAGATATAAAGAAGAGATAAATATGCCGTTTCACGGCAATTCGCACGTGAATGTCCTGAACGAGGATGTAGTCAAGCTGCTGAAGGAAACAGGCTGTGAGCATCTCTCAATAGGTATCGAGAGTGGAAATGAACATATAAGAAAAGAGGTTCTGGACAGGCACATGTCAAATGAACAGATCATAAATGCCTTCACACTGGGCCGGAAATACGGGATTAACTTCTCTAGTTATAACATGGTGGGTGTTCCATTTGAAAAGATTGAGAATACCATGGAGACAGTAAAGCTGAATGCAACTGTGAAAAGTTACAAGACACATGTTTCAATCTTTCAGCCATATCCTCATACCAGTCTTTATGATATATGCAAAGAAAACAACTTCTTGAATAACGGAGGCAGTGAAGTGTCAACTTTTTTTGGTAAATCCGTTGTGGCATTGCCGTCTATATCCAATGAACAGATACAGTTCTCCTATAAATACTTTAATGTATTCTTGAAATTATATGGAGTTGCCTATTTTATGTTACCGGGTGCTTTTTCCGGTATAATGGAAAAGGTGTTGGATAAGCTTTATTTAATGCCTTTGCACCGTTTTTATCTGAAGATTTACCCTGTCGTGTTTCCACTTGTATTTCCTACCGCTTTTATTAAAAGAATGTTATTAAGAATTGCTCCGAGACTCGTCAGGAGATTGAAGAAGATAATTACTAAGAGAAGCTACTCATAGAGATATATGAGATTATGAAACCGCATGCTATTATATATCTGTTGGCTTGCCAGCAATGAAAATTGCCATAGACGTCCAATCTACGCTTGGTAACAAAACAGGCATAGGATACTATACTGCTAACCTTGTGAAACATCTACTCAGGATCGACAAGGAAAACGAGTATTCTCTTTTCAGTAATGGTGGCGGCGAACTAAGGACTCACGAGAGAATCTTGTGGGAGCAGCTTCATCTACCAATAAAGACATCTCTAAGCAGGATTGACCTGTTGCACTCACCCGGATTCTCACCTCCTATTATAAAACCGCGTAAATTAGTATGTACAGTCCATGACCTGATAGGCATTATCTTTCCAGAGAATCTGGGAGCAGTATCAAGGTTTTACTGGAGTAAATTACTTCCATTCGCAGTTTCAAAGGCTGATGTGATAATTGCAGATTCTGAAAATACGAAGAATGATATTATTAAATATTTAAACGTGAAACCAGATGATATTAGGGTCATTTACCTTGCTGCAGATGATGCATTTGAGGTTGTGCAGGATAC
>CAJXKT010000189.1 GCA_913055705.1 uncultured bacterium | reverse complement strand
TATATAGTGTCTTCGCCCTATTTACAGTTTTACAAACTTGTTGTATTAGAAAATAGTCTTAAAACTCTATTTTGAATATCTAAGGAAAACAGTTGCCTTGAGGGTGAATTACGGTAGAAATTCCTTCTTTCCAATATACGGTTCATACTTATCACCGGGAATTTCCTGTTAGGCATCTGATGAAAGTTCTCTGTTCTCTTTTTTCATTTTAAAATGTTTGGCCTTGAAGACACAAAACTAAGGAACATAATAAAACATTAATTTATTTGCTTTGCAACATTCTCTTTTTCTTTTCATAGTGCCTTCCTCGCCTGCCGGACGGGCAGGGTGTCTATGTAGCCAGAAAGCAAAGTTATTAATCCCTTGAATATTGAACTTGAATTGATATAATTGCAAAAAATATAACTCCTTTGACCTTTTAATCTTATGAAATATTACAATTATGGATAAGAGTGACGATAAATATGTAAAAGCCCCGCTGGGCATGAAAGATATCTTCCCTGACGAAAAGTTGTTATGGAAAGAGATGGAAAACGCTGCAAGGGAAGAGTTTGAGATCGCCGGATATCACGAGATAAGGACACCGGTTTTTGAAGATACGCGTCTCTTTGTAAGGAGCATCGGAGAAACTACAGACATAGTAGAAAAAGAGATGTACACTTTTGGTGATACCGCCGGTTCAACCATTACACTCCGTCCTGAGAATACAGCGCCGGTTATGAGGGCATATCTCGAATATGAACTTTTCAAGACAAAGAAATTCCGGAAATTTTATTACATCGGGCCAATGTTCAGAAAGGAACGTCCACAGGCCGGGAGATTAAGGCAGTTCCATCAAATGGGCATAGAGGCGATAGGGTCATACGATCCATTGCTTGATGTTGAAACTATAAAGGTTGCTACGAGAGTATACGACCGGCTTGGGCTGGCTGGATACGTGGTTAAGGTAAATACTATCGGATGTGAGAAGTGCAGGCCGGGATACAGGGCAATACTGAAAGAGGAACTTTCAAAATATAAAGAAGAATTGTGCGATCTCTGCAAGGTGAGGATTGACAGAAATGTCTTCAGAGTCCTTGATTGCAAAAATAAAAAATGTAAAGAGATACGCCAGAAAGTATCAAATACCGAAGACCATACGTGTAATGAATGCCGGGATCATTTTAAAACCGTTAAGGGTGCCTTCGAGGATATAAATCTTGAATATACAATAGACCCTCACCTTGTAAGGGGTTTAGACTATTACACAAAGACAGTTTATGAGATAACTCATCCTGCAATGGGTGCAAGAGATACGATATGTGCGGGCGGACGCTATGATAACCTGATATCCGACATTGGAGGGCCACCAACAGGTGCCGTCGGATTTGCTGCCGGCATGGAGGCGTCAATGATAGCCTTAATAAATACAAGAGACAAGAAACATAAATCGCAGTCTGATGCGTCGCCACTGTCGCCGGACGTATACATAGTATCAATAAGCGCTGAGGACAGAAACCATTGTTTTAAGCTTCTCAATGAACTGAGGCAGAGTGGTATATCGGTTGATATGGACTACGAAAGCAGGACTCCAAAGGCACAGATGAAAGTTGCTAACAAGGTCAATTCAAGATTTACTATCATTATGGGGCCTGACGAAATAGAAAAAGGGGTGATTAAATTGAAGGACATGCAGACCGGAGATGAAACCTTCTCGGAAGATACTGAAAAGATTGTCCGGATTGTGAAAGGAAATAAATAAATGTCTGATTTACAAAGAACACATACATGCGGACAGCTTCGCAAGGCGGATGTAGGAAGTGAGGTTATGCTCTCCGGCTGGGTAGATACCAGAAGAGATCACGGCGGAGTTATTTTTATTGATTTAAGAGACAGATACGGTAAGACACAAGTGGTATTCAACCCGGAACATAATGCAGAAACTCATAAAGAAGCATCAGACCTCAGGTCAGAATATGTTATAGCCGTAAATGGTAAGGTTGAAGAGAGACCTGAGGGAATGGCTAATCCTGATTTAGATACGGGTGAGATAGATGTGATGGTTGATAAACTTGAAATATTAAATACAAGTGAGACGCCGCCATTTGAGATTACAGCCGATACCGATGTTTCAACCGAATTAAGGCTCAAGTATAGATACCTGGACCTGAGGCGTCCGGTTATGCAAAAGTACTTAACCTCCAGACATAAGGTATGCCAGGTTGCAAGGCAGTACTTTGACCGTAATGATTTTATTGAGGTTGAAACACCGTTCCTGACAAAGAGCACACCGGAAGGTGCCAGGGACTATCTTGTCCCGAGCAGGATAAACAGGGGGCAATTCTACGCACTGCCGCAATCTCCCCAGCTATTTAAACAGATATTGATGGTCTCCGGTTTCGACAGGTATTTTCAGGTAGTCAAGTGTTTCAGGGATGAGGACCTTCGTGCACAGCGTCAGCCTGAATTCACACAGCTTGACCTGGAGATGTCATTCGTCAGGGAAGATGATGTTATAAATATTATAGAAGGATTGATGGTAGAGGTGTTTAAGACAGTACTTGGTAAAGAAATCTCTGCTCCATTCAAACGGCTTTCGTATCGTGATGCCATGAATCTATACGGGTGCGATGCTCCTGATCTG
>CAJXKT010000188.1 GCA_913055705.1 uncultured bacterium | reverse complement strand
CAATTGTGTATATTTACTCTTTTACTAGACCTGATATAAAGGAGAAGAGATGGAAAATACAGAGGAAATCTTAAACCAGGATGATGTTTTATCTAGTGTACATCAATATGAACTAGAGAGAGATAATGAAAGAGTTTTCATAAATGTTAGAGAACCTATAGGAGGTTCCACTAAAGGCTCCTTCATTGCTGTCCCCAGTCTGATTAGCAAGGAATGCAGCAATACTGATTACGTTGGATTAGGTGATTCTGTAGAAGAAGCCTTAAATGATTGTTTAAAGAGAATTAAGGGTATATCGTTAGGCCAGGTTATCCCTCAAGGGTAGCTTATTTGGAAGGTAAGCAGTAATCCTTTACAGTAACAAACATAATTATTGAGCATCTAATTGGAGAATACAATTGTGAAGAAAATCGTTTTTTATGGATTAGTAGTTATGCTGCTTTTTTCTTTAGTTCAATTTAACTTATCAAATGCATTTACCGGCAAAATAGATTATAAAAAGATATTTGAAAACGAGTGTCAAAAATGCCACGAGAGAGATGGTAAGGGAACAAAGAGGGGAAGGAAATTGGGGGTTCCTAATTTTGCAGATGCTAAATGGCAGGCTTCAGTAACAGATGAACAATTGATCAAGTCTATAACTAACGGAAAGAAGAAAATGCCGGCACAAAAACATAGACTTAGCCAGGAAGAGATTAAGGCATTGGTAAGGTATGTAAGGATACTCGCTCCTAGAAAGAGACGTTAGCAAAATGTTACTATTTTGTAGAAATTCAAGTACATAAAGTGTATAATCTTTGACCGAATCAAAAAGTACTTGTTTATAATGTCGAAATTTTTATACTAAAAAATTAAATGAAGAAAACCGCCACACTAAAAGTAGACAACAGAGAGTATAAGTTACCCGTGGTTATTGGCACTGAAAAAGAAAAAGGAATAGACATATCTAAATTGCGTGCTGAATCCGGTTATATAACACTTGACCCTGGTTACACCAATACAGGTTCATGCGAAAGTAGTATTACCTACACCGATGGAGAAAAAGGTATTCTGCGCTATCGCGGTATCCCCATAGATGAACTTGCACAAAAAAGTGATTTTATCGAAGTGGCAGACCTGTTAATATGGGGAAGCCTGCCTACCAAGGTGATGAGAAAGAGATTTACCGATTTGTTAACCAATAATGCTCTTCTACATGAGAGCCTGAAACACCATTTTGAGGGTTTCCCGTTTGACTCCCATCCTATGGCGATGCTTTCGGCAATGGTTAATGCGTTAAGCTGTTATCATCCGGTATTAGCCATGCCTCATAGCTCCAGTGAAATTGAAAAAGCAGCGGCTATCTTGATCAGTAAGATTCGCACTATCACCGCTTTTTCCTACAAGATGTCTCGCGGTGAACCGTTCATCTACCCTAAGTCCGAATTCAGTTATGCAGAGAACTTGCTTCATATGATGTTTTCTTTGCCACATGAGCCTTATGAAGTTCATCCAGAAGTAAAGCGGGCAGTAGATTTAATCTTGATACTACATGCAGATCACGAACAAAATTGCAGTACATCTACAGTACGTATGGTTGCTTCTTCTGGCGCCAATCTTTTCGCTTCTATATCCGCCGGCATAGCAGCTCTCTGGGGACACCTGCACGGTGGAGCCAATCAGGCTGCGATTGAAATGCTGGAAGATATTCATTCTGGCAGCATAGATGTAAAACAGTATATAAAGATGGCAAAAGATAAAAAAAGCAGCTTTCGCCTGATGGGTTTTGGGCATCGAGTTTACAAAAATTATGATCCACGAGCTAAGATTTTGAAGAAATTATCTAAAAATGTTTTTAGTGTGTTAAAACATAAAGACCCTTTGTTAGATATAGCGCTTGAACTGGAAGATATTGCATTGAGTGATCCCTATTTTATAGAACGTAAATTATATCCCAACGTTGATTTTTACAGCGGGCTTATCTACCGCGCTATTGGTGTGCCGAAAAATATGTTTCCGGTCTTTTTTGCTATTGGCAGGTTACCCGGCTGGATTGCACATTGGAAGGAAGCAACTGAAAACAACAGATTGCAACTTGCACGACCCAGGCAAATCTACGTTGGCCATGCTAAGCAAAATTATGTACCAATAAGTAAAAGATCTACCAAGAAATCATAATCCTGTTCTACTATGGTAATTTCACAATTCACTCACACATAAACAATTGCGGTTTTAGTAAATAGATATTGTAAAAGTTGATTTGAACGGCTTGTGCATAACATCCTTTATTTTAGTACGCGAGTAGAAATAATCCGTCAAGTAATCACACTAAATCGTCGCGCATTTTATTCGTTATTACTTTCCAGCCACTGTAGCTGATACGCATAATATGCGCGATTATTGCTTCAGCCTGAACCACATAAGCTTTCTAAACTTTTACCAGGGTGATATTAGATGCGCCCAGGATGGGAGTTACGATCTACCACATATTTCGGTAAGTGAAATAATATTTCTATGGTATATGCTTTGCGAATAAAGTCAGGTATTAACATTATTAGCTTTTACAGAGGGATTAATTATGGCAGTATCAGCTGATTGGAAAGGGCAAGCTGATTTTAAGGTTTGATTGTTCTTTCGTCATAATAAAAGCTTTTTGTGTCAAGTAGTTATATGCGAAATCAAAAATGAGACGAAGAT
>CAJXKT010000187.1 GCA_913055705.1 uncultured bacterium | reverse complement strand
AACCTGATAGCTGCCAATTATATAAATGTCAGGGGTTTAACCATAGAACAGCTATCAAGTGTAGAGACTTTATGTGAAGCTGAATTAAGCTCTGAGCTTTTAGAACAAGTAAGAAAGAAATATCCTTATCTTCTGGGGGAGTTAGAGCCAGAGGAAGAAGAGGGTTTAACCAGTCGGGAGCAGGACGTGCGAGGCTTTTATGTTAGAGCAGGTAAACAACAATAACGGTAATGGGAAATCAGGCCTTTATAAGTATCTAGTGCAGGCATTTGACAGAACATATTTCCGTTTATGTCCTAATAGAATTAGGGCGGATCATAAACCTCATACTTACGACTTCAGTTCTCTGACCAGAGAAGAGTATTTAGAAAATCCTGAATTGTTTTACGAGAAACCTGATGAAATTCCTGAATTCTCGCTAACAAAGAAATCTGAGGTAGGTAGCGTTGAGATTTTTGATGTCAGATTCCCAAGTCCTGTTCAGACCGTACATAAAGAGAATAATATTGCATACGGATATTTCTACAAAAATAAAACTAAGAAGAGTTCACTCTCATTAATTATCATTCATGGATGGAGAAGGTCCTTTCTATATAGCGAGAAGAAAATTGCCTTAAGACTGGCAAAGATGAACATAGATTGTTTCATCCTTAAGCTTCCACTTCATATAGAAAGAACCCCTAAGGGTGCATTAAGCGGTGAGTATGCCCTTACCGGAGACGTATACAGAACTGTTGAATGTACGCGGCAATTAGTTATAGAAATAAGGGCCGTAAAGTCATGGCTGCAGAGAGAGACAGAGAAGATTGCAATCATGGGCATAAGCCTTGGCGGGATGATGGCACATCTGGCAATGGCAGTTGAGGAATTTGATGCAGGAATATCTATCGCAGGAGGCGGCAATAATGCCGGTATTATATGGGAGGGAATAGCTACGCAGGAAGTAAAAGAAAACATAATAAAGGCAGACATTACACGTGAGCAGGTAAATCACATTTTTCAGATGATCAATCCTTCTGTCCTGGCAAGACACAATAAGACAATGAATACATTAATGATGAACGGCATTTACGATGAGGTAATACCAACAAAATTCACAGTTGAATTATGGGAAGCTCTGGGCAGGCCGAAGATTAAGTGGTATCCATGTGCCCATGTAAACATTGTATTTATTATGAAGAGAGTCGTGGGTGATATGATTCAATTTATTCGGGAAACAGTTTAAAACAAAATGTCTGATTATTTTATTTGTCCAAATTGTGGAGCGGAGGTACCGGTAAAGTCATTGTCATGTCCTGAATGTGGTTCAGATGAGAAAACCGGCTGGTCTGAGGATACGATGTATGATGGCCTTGATCTCCCTGCGTTTGAAGAGACAAGGGATAATTCCTCAAAATCTCTATTTCAAAATAAACTCCTTTTGTATGTCGTGGCAATCATGACTATTCTGGCCTTTATATGGTTTTTTGTAATGTAAAGTTGTGATGTACGGCTGTGCCATTTCTGAGTCAAAATTTCAAGATAGGAGTTGAACGTCTTTTCATCCAGAAGTCTTGTCTCTGCCGAGGATAAAGCGAAACGATCCAAATGGGGCAGTAGAATCAGCACAGTTTGTTTGTAAAGTGCTAAGCATTAATCATTCTGGGATACGTTACAAAAGATTCTATCTGTTTCAGAGCTGGATCCTTATTGTTTAGAACTAGATCTGCCCGAGAGTTCTATTATGAGTGATCCTCAAGCAACGATTGTCCTGCTTGAAAAAATACACCAGTTGGGTGTACGTATTGCTGTAGATGATTTTGGAACAGGTTACTCTTCCTTGACTTACCTGAAGCGTTTGCCAATTGATACATAAAGATCGATATACCTTTTGTGCAAGGTATAGGTAAAGACAATGATGATGAAATTGTTAAGGTTATAATCTCTCTGGCCAAAAGCCTCGGGTTACAGTCAGTAGCAGAGGGTGTAGAAACAAGAGAGCAGGTCAGTTTACTGCATGAGCATAAGTGTGATGTTATGCAGGGTTATTATTTTTGTCGACCCATGCCTGCTGAAGTTGCTGCACATGTTCTGGAGGAAATATTATCCGAGGACAAGCTGGAAGAATCACAGTGCTCAGCCACGAATTGAACAAGAGCACAAATCAAATCCATTTGTCACCACTTAGGTATCGTGGTCAGTCATTGCTTTCTCGATACGGCTGAATGCCATCTTTACTCCTGCCTCTCTGGGCGACAAGTTCTCCTTCTTTGATCTTTCCAATGACTCAAGAGTATTGGTGCGGATCTTTTCTTCAATCGTATCCATAACCTGACTTTCAGACCCGCCGCCAAATTCAACTGCTGCACAAATGACTCCACCAGCGTTTGCAATAAAGTCAGGAATATTCAAAATTCCCCTTTCATGCATCAGTTGTTCGGCAGTTTCAGTGGCTGGTATGTTGGCACCATGAATAACCAGCTTTGCCTTGAGTTGATCTACGTTGTTTTCTGTCAGCACATCCGGCCGTGCTGCCGGGATCCAGATATCACATTTTACGCCAACTAGTGCATCGCTGTTCATTGCCTGGCCACCTGGAAATGTTTGTACCGGAGAACCTTCCTTTTTGTGCATGATTAGTGCGTCAATGTCCAGACCGCTTTGGTTTTGGACCGCGCCCTGGCTATCTGAAACAGCAACCAGTATTGCACCTGG
>CAJXKT010000186.1 GCA_913055705.1 uncultured bacterium | reverse complement strand
ATTTAAAAGTGCCCGCCTGACAGTCTGATGGTCAGGGAGTGATTCCTGTCTGCCGACAGGCAGGGCATAATTCTTAAATCTAAATTATTATGATTCCAAAGGAAATATTAAAAAAGGTAAAGCAGATACAGATTCGCTCAAGCCGCCTGGTTAATGATGTATTGGCCGGTGAGTACGTAAGCGTCTTCAAGGGTCGGGGTATGGAATTTGAGGATGTGAGGGAATATCAGGCAGGAGATGATATACGCACGATTGACTGGAATGTTACCGCACGACTGGGGCATCCTTATATAAAAAGATTTAAAGAAGAGAGAGAATTAACCATTATGTTTCTGGTAGACCTTAGTTATTCGGGTGAATTTGGAAGTATGAAACAGTTTAAAAATGAGATTGCGACCGAGATCTGCGCCCTGCTTGCCCTTTCTGCTGTAAGGAACAATGACAAGGTTGGCCTTATTCTCTTTACTGATAAGATAGAAAAGTTTGTACCGCCAAAGAAGGGAAAAACTCATGTACTTCGCGTGATAAGAGAGGTGCTTTACTACAAACCGGAAAATAAGGGAACCGACATATCTATAGCCCTTGAGTATCTTCTAAAGGTTACCAAGCGTAAGACAGTCTGCTTCCTGGTATCAGACTTTATAACTGAAGGTTTTGAACGCGCATTACGTATTGCAAATAAGCGTCACGATATAACTGCGGTCTCCATAACAGATCCCCGTGAATTAGAGATACCAAATGTTGGTTTTGTTGAGTTGGAAGATGCGGAAACCGGCGGAATTACGCTTATTGATACATCAGACAGGAAGATGACGAAAAGGTTTAACCGATTTAATATAAAAAATATGCAGGATAGGGCAAATTTGTTTAGAGGTATGGGTGTCGATTTAATTGATGTAAGGACCGACAGTTCGTACGTAGAACCAATTATGAAATTCTTCAGGACGAGAGAAAAAAGACTTCGACACTGACTTCCTGATATTTTTATACAAATTCATTGGACTACGTCATTTACGGGAACATTAAATGTACTTTTTGGGTATAACTGGATAGTGCGGCTGTGCCGCCCGCCTGAATGACGAAGTCGGGCAGGTACAAACGTTTGAAGTGCCTTAAGTGAACTAAAGTGCCTAAAGTCAAAAGAACTTATTCCACTATTTGCGTGGAAGCGAAGTGCCTGCCTGACGGTAGGCAGGAATTCACCTTAATTATCACAACAAATTGGGAACACTCCCGTTGCTAACTCTAAACTGGCTTTATAACATGAATAAAATCATAAGATACGGAATATTTATTCTCATAGTCCTTGTATATGCAGAATATACATACGCGGCCAGGAAAACTTTTGAGGAAGAAGATTCTAAGCCTCACGTAAACGCAAATGTTGATAAAGCTAAAGTAACCATTGGAGACAAGATAAATTATAAGATAACGGTAGATTTTCTTGAAGGAATAGAGGTTTTGCCGCCCGAGATAAAGGATGAAGTAGGGGGGCTTGCCGTAGAGGATTTTGGTATCGAAGAATCCATGAATGAGAAAGGGGAGATTACGCGGGAAATATGGTGCGTTCTTGAGACATTTAATACCGGTTCGTACATAATACCGGCTTTTGATATAAAATATAAAACGAAGCCTGAAGCAGAGGAGGCGGTAGTAAAAACACCGGAAGTGTTTATTGAGGTTGTAACCACACTGGATGAGGATGCCAGTGATGTGAGAGGTATAACGCCTACTGTGGCAATAAACAAAAGTTACTCCAGGCTATACTATATTATTGCAATAGTTTTTGGGGTTTTGGTGATTGCGGGTGCTATAATATTATTATTTCGCGGAAAACAGAAAGAGATTGAATTTGTACCCGCACCTCTTCCTGCCCATCAGATTGCATATAATGAGCTTGAAAACTTAAGGGCCTTGAACCTGATATCAGAAGGCCGGATAAAGGAATATTATTATCGTCTGTCAAACATAGTCAGGCACTATATTGAGAGTAGATTTAAACTTATGGCCCCCGAAAGAACGACTGAAGAGTTCCTGGCAGAGATGACGGTTACTGACAGGTTGACAGGGGTGCATAAGGAACTTATCAGCAATTTCCTTGAACACTGCGATATGGTTAAGTTTGCGGCGTATGGCCCTGATACCCGCGAAATAGAAAATGCATTTGACTCGGCAATAAAACTGGTTGACGAAACCAAAGAGGTTTCAGAGAAAGAGGTAAGTGTTCGTTAAAAGAAGAAGCATGAAACATTAATAAGTAAGTTATGATAACTTTAAAAGATCCATTAGTACTGAGCTTAATAATAATCCTGATTCCACTTATACTTGCAAATTACATCTTAAGAAAAGGTAGTGGGAATTTGAGATTTTCCACTCTCAATTATTTTAAAAAGATAGAGCAGGGAAGCTTTGTTAAATATAGACATGTCCTGATTGCACTAAGGGTGCTGATAATTGCACTGCTGGTAATTGCTCTTGCAAGGCCTCAATCCGGTAAAGCTCATTCGAAGGTGACGACAGAAGGGATCGATATAATCCTGGCATTAGACGTTTCAAGCAGCATGCTTGCAGAGGATTTTAATCTAGATAGAAAGAGAAGGAACCGTCTTTACGTAGCCAAAGAGGTGGTAAAGGACTTTATAGAATGGCGTGAAAATGATCGTATAGGGATGGTGGTCTTTGCCGGACAGGCCTATACTCAGTGCCCGCTGACACTTGATTATGATATAC
>CAJXKT010000185.1 GCA_913055705.1 uncultured bacterium | reverse complement strand
GATGAAAAGACTCGTTCCTGAATATAACCCCGACAACGGCAAATAATTTGTTAACGGCAGGAATTATTGTGAATCTTTTTTTAGTTTAATTTAACTCTGACCCTATTTATATATTTTTAGTTTCTTCTTTTGCTTCATTTTCATGAGGAGAGCTTTGAATCTTTAGTTATCACGATCATCGAGACTCCACCGATAACCACGGCTGCACCCATGAAAATCATGAGAGAGGGTTGTTCTCCAAGAAAAAGCATACTTGAGGCAATCGTGAATACAGGAAGCAGAAGCATAACAGGCATAACTTTTGAGACAGGATTGCGGGAAAGGACACGATACCAAATCCCGTAACCCAAAACCGTCATAATCAAGGCCAGGTACAGAATCACTCCCCAGCCAATCCAACTTGCATTTGAAAGAGATTCCAACTGAGAATCTTCAAAAATGAATGATCCCAGAATCATCTGCGGTCCTGAAAAAACTCCAATCCATGCAGTCAAAGCAAATCCGGACGGTGGATTTTCAAGTCGTTTATAGTGGACCCCATAAATGAGACAATGTGCTAAGGTGTATTTTCAATTAAAAATGGAGATACAGAATGGGCAGAAAAAAGTACAGCAAGGAATTGAAGGCTCAAATAGCACTTGATGCAATAAAAGGTCAGAAAACGATAGCAGAATTAGCCTCAGAATATGGAGTTCATGCCAATCAGATCAGTCTTTGGAAGAAGCAGTTACTTGATGCCGCTCCTACTGCTTTTAGCAACGGAAAAGATAAAGACGCTGAGCAGAAAGAGGTTGAGCGAGATCATTTGTATAAAAAGGTCGGTCAACTGCAAATCGAAGTTGATTGGCTAAAAAAAAAGACAGGCTATCTGGGATGAGCGTCTCAGAGAAAGTAAAATGCATAGAGGGCAGAAATAAGACGCTGAGCATTAGCCGGCAGTGTGAGTTGTTGCAACTGCCTCGCTCTTCATACTACAGACCCAGATTGTCTCTTGCCAAAGGTCCTGAGAATCTGGAACTCATGAGGCTTATCGATGAAGAGTTTCTGAGACATCCGTTTTATGGTAGCCGCAAGATGACGGATTACCTGAACCGCAAAGGTATTGCTGTAAACCGTAAAAGAATCCAACGCTTGATGCGTTTGATGGGCTTGGAGTCAGTAGCCCCCAAGCCTAACACCAGCAGGCAACGCAAAGGGCATAAGGTTTATCCTTATCTGCTGAAAAAGATGCCGATCACAGAACCAGATCAAGTGTGGTGTTCAGATATCACTTACATTCGCTTGGCTCACGGCTTTGTTTATCTGACGGCAGTAATGGATTGGGCCAGCCGTTATGTGCTGTCCTGGGAAGTCTCAGTTACCATGGATGATGACTTCTGCGTTAATGCCTTGAAGAGTGCACTGCGCAAACATCAGACACCTGTGATATTCAATACAGACCAGGGAGCACAATATACCGGTAAGGCATTTACTGGAGCATTAAAAGACCATGGCGTTCAAATCAGTATGGACGGTAAAGGGCGCTGTATGGATAACATCTTCATCGAGAGGTTATGGAGATCAGTGAAGTACGAAAAGATATTCCTGGAGGAGTTTGAGACTGTTCCGGAATTACTCTCAGGGTTAAAGGAGTATTTTAAGTTTTACAATTTTGAGAGACCACATCAATCTCTGGTAGGAAATACGCCTGCAGAGATTTATTGGGGTAGTGAAGTTGCCAGGAAGGCAGCATGAATAATACAATGAAAAACAAACTAAAGTACACCTTAACTCATAAGAAAAACTGTCCTTGACTTGGGGTCCACTTCATTAGGGTTTCCCATCCCAGAAACATTAGAGCAAAATCTGCTCCTAAGAAATTAGATATAGACATGTTATTTGCCTAAAATATTTCTTCCCTCAAATAAGGAACCTCTCGTATTTCTTCATCATGTTGATTAACTAAATAAGCATTCTTGTTTTGAGCAAAAACTATGGCTTTATGGTCAACTCCATCTTTAATGTGTAAAGCACAACCACCATCAATAGCGTAACAATCTTCTATAGCACCATCATTTAACAATTTGTTTAAAGAAGGTTTCCTTTCAGGTTCTTCATCATAATGAGGGCAACAACTTCCCGAAACAAATCCCAGGCAATTAATAATTTTTAATTCATCTTCCCATGAATCCGTAATGCCGTATTCGAACCAACAAATTGCGCCCGCACTTACGCCACACATAATTGTTCCTGCTTCGTAGGCTTCTTTTAGGATTTCTACTAACCCCCAATCTTTCCAGACAGCAAGCATACTCTTCGTATTACCTCCTCCTACAAATATTATATCTTGACTAAAAATAAGCTCTTCCAAATTAGGCGTACGTTTAAAAAAATCTAAATGAGATAGTGAACAATTTAGTTTACTAAATGTAGAGTAAAAATTTACTTTATAAGCTTCATTGTCACCTGTAGCCGTCGGGATGAAACAAATACTGGGGTTTTCTTCTACAGACTGGTTTACGATGTATTTTTCAATGATTCCTTCACCCGGATTACGTCCAAATCCTCCACCACCTATAGCTATAATTTGTTTACTCATACTAAATTTATTTGGTTGTTAGATATTACTATTAGGGAAAATGAATAAAATTGAGGGTTGAAGATTTTGATTAGATACCCACAGAACTGTTGAGTTACTCATTCAACTCCAGTAAGTCCGGAAACTCCAACTTAAGTACATACAGACATAAACTATGTAAAAACTTAGTTGAAGCTAAATCAT
>CAJXKT010000184.1 GCA_913055705.1 uncultured bacterium | reverse complement strand
AGGTTCCGGGAAAAAGGCAAATCTTAACAGATAAGAAATACGGCAACCATGTTCTTTTAGTCGACCTTGACCGGGGGGACAGCAAAAAAAATATCGAGCTTCTTTTCCATGTCCGAAGAATTGAAAAGGACGCTTATGTCGAACCTCAGTCAGTTCCGGAGGAGTATTTAAAACCGAATCGTCTGGTGCCTCTCAATGAAGATTTCAAAACCATTGCTGAGAAAGCTGTTGAAGGGAAGAATGGAGATCTCATGCGTGCTCGAGCCTTATACGACTATGTCATCGACAATATGCAATATATCAGAAACGGCGAGGGCTGGGGTAATGGCGACGCCGTTTATGCCTGTAATGTAAAGACAGGAAACTGTACTGATTTTCACTCCTACTTCATTGCACTCTCGAGAAGTATCGGTATCCCGTCACGTTTTTCAATGGGAGCGTCAATCCCTTCCGCCCGAAATGATGGAGGAATTCACGGTTATCATTGCGGTGCAGAGTTTTACGCTGAGGGGAAATGGTGGCCTGTTGACATCAGCGAAGCTGACAAATACTCTAATCTGTCCAGTTACTATTTTGGCCGTCATCCGGCAAACCGCATTGAATTAAGCCGGGGACGGGATATTGTCGTTGAACCGGGTCCGGTAACAGGGCCGATCAACTTTCTTGCACACCCGGTACTTGAGATCGGTGGAAAACCCGCAGAGATCAGAGCTAAGTTTTCATTTAATCGAAAACTGGTCTGTAAATAATCATGTAGAAAAGTAATTAGACATTAGTCATTTGTCATTAGTGCCATGTCCTCGGCGCCTTCTGTCCGGGGAAATTCGTGCAATTAGTGTCTGTCTTTTGTCTTTAACCACACTTCCTCATTTAATGGCCAAACGCTTATAGTGCTATATTTTTGCCAAAACAGTGTGCTTGCTCTATTGATATTATTTTTGGCAACTGTATATTCGCAACTTCTATATAGCATCAAAAGTATAATACGAACGTCTAATATTATAGGGTTCAAGGTACTTGGCACCTTAACAGGCCATTGCTGTTAAATACAGTTTCCTCCCCCAATCAGTATGAAGAAACTGGCCGATGCCTTGAATGCTTTTTGGGAGAGAGAGGGGAGGGATGCATACTCTCTCTCCCCCTATCTATTACATCCCTCTTACACCTTATTTACATCTTCCTTTCTTCTTCCTTGCTTTTAACCACAGCCTTCAGTTTTCCTTACAACTTTAGTCACTTTCCTTTCTTTGCTTTTAACATCAGTGTCAATCCCTGCCTACCGGCAGGCAGGCGTGGCTTAAATTAGGCCCAAAAAGGGATGTGTCCCCATTATCCCTATTATCCCAATTTGCAGAAAATACTTGAATCTTGTTAGTTATATTGCTAGCTTTACAAAATCAATAAAAAACTATTTCTATAAACATAACCAAAACGGAAAGGAGAAGTTATGAAACGACCATTAAACTGGATATTTATTGTAAGTATTTTGTTCTTAGCCTCTCAGCCACTCCTGGCGCAAGACAATAAAGGGACATGGGCCGGGGAAGTAGTCGATATGGGTTGCTATATTGAGAAAGGTCTTAAGGGATCAGGCCATGCAAGTTGTGCGAAAAGTTGTATAAAAAAAGGGATGCCAATGGGCGTGCTTACGAAAGACGGAACGCTCCTCCTGCTAACTCCTAATCATAGCGATGAAGCCCCTTATGAGGCCCTCAAAGACTTAGCCGGGGAAAACGCGGAGGTTTCTGGAACACTTTCTGAGAAAGATGGTATTAAAATGATCGTGGTGTTTGGTTTCAAAGCAGCAAAGGCTGCTGCTTCTAAAGAAGAGCATCCTAAGCCAGAACACCCAAAGCCAAATCGCCCAAAATTAGAACATCCCAGGTCAGAGCATCCCGGTACCAGGCATCCTAGGTAACAGCATAGTAATTTCAAAGATGTTACAAAGTAGGGGTGTATTGTTCGCCACGGTGAATCTGCCGAAGGCACGACTTTACGCCCCTACATTTTTTATTAATTATCTAAATACCGCGAATGAGTAATTAACTAAGGATAAGAAGACAAATGATGAGAGGCCGTATTTTTTTTATTATGTTCCTGGTGTTGGGTACCTTTAGTGTGACTCAAACCGCTTGTGTTACTGCTCCCCCTACTATTGTTCCCCATGTAGTCACTGCGGATATCGAGGCCGGAATACAACACTATATTGAAGAGCAAATGCGCTTAGGGGGTGGTTATTTTACACTTCCATTCAAAGAGAAAGAGCTCAAACTTAAACTGGTTCGTGTTCACACCGAATACCTGGCAAACCTGGGCCCGCGTTACCACTTTGCCTGTGTGGATGTTGCAGACATTGAAGGGGATTTATATGATGTAGATTTCTTTCTTAGGGGTGACCCCGGTTCAATGGAGGTTACTGAAACAACTGTCCACAAGATTAATGGCCAGCTTTTTTACGCATGGGAACAGAAAGAAGACAAGACCTGGCATCGGGTTCCGGTTGAAGAAGCATCCCGAGACCTTTTAGGAGTGCTCAACGGTCAGGACGAATTCGATTTTTTATACACGGTTGCATTGCCTGAAATAACGGAACCCGCTCGTATGTGGATCCCTCTGCCGACTTCGGATGCCTTTCAAACGGTCGAGGTAAGCTCCATGGAGGTTCCGGGAAAAAGGCAAATCTTAACAGATAAGAAATACGGCAACCATGTTCTTTTAGTCGACCTTGACCGGGGGGACAGCAAAAAAAATATCGAGCTTCTTTTCCATGTCCGAAGAATTGAAAA
>CAJXKT010000183.1 GCA_913055705.1 uncultured bacterium | reverse complement strand
AGGTCTGCTCTGTAATTCCCAACTTTCGACATATTTGTCCCGTATTATGCCCTTTAGATGACTCTACTTCTGCTACTCGAAGCTTATGAATTATTTCTTCAGGTTTGTATCGCTTTTGTGGCATGTGTTTTCCCCTTTCTTAATCCAATTATATAACGAAATACTAACTTTACAACTGGATCAGTTTTTGGGGAGCAGGTCAATTGAGTGATTAAAGAATTTCTGAATTAACAAATAACATTTACTTCACATCTACATCTTTATCATCAATATTTTTAATATCTCCTTCTACCTCGTCAACCTCATCCTTGACGCCTTTCAGGCCCTTTTTAAACTCTACAAATCCCTTCCCAATGGATCTCATTGTACCCGGAAGCCTTTTGCCAAAGATTAACAGAGCTATAACCAGTATAATAATCCACTCAAAACCGCCAGGAATACCAAACCACCCAATTGGAATATTAAACATTTTTGAATCGCCTCCAATTTGTACCTCAATAATAAATATAATCTGCTAAAACTTAATCTATTTTTTACGGCATGTCAAACTATTTTAATAGAAGTATAATCGAATACAGAGGTTAGGAAACATACCTTGCGTATTATGTAGGGGGCTAAAGAGATGGTCATTCGTCATTAGTGTCAATTCATGCCTTTTGCTTGTCCTCCCCGCCCGAACGTACCGTTCGGTACGGGCGGGGGCGCTTTTTGTCCCCGCCTAACAAACTGGCGGGCAGGCGGGGAGCGTTAAGCAACGCGTTTTCTGCAGACACCAAGCATAATATATACCTGTTTTGTACCCATTCTTACCCTGTTGACTTTTTTCCGGTAAATGATTAATTAGACAATATTCCTAAGATTAGTTTTAGCTTAGATGGGGTGAATAAATGTACCAGGATGGTACAAAGAAAGAGTAGTAAAAATTCCTGAAATCTACAAGGAGGTGGATATAAGGGAGTTGAGCCTTACTGATGGAGATGTTTAACGTGAACATCTTCTTGTCCTCGGCGCTGTTTGTCCGGGGAGCAGTAAGGCTTTTTTTATTTACCGGACAATTAAGTAAGGATCAGGTTGATATAAAAAAAGAATCTTTTTGCCACGGATCGACACGGATTGTCCCCGCATAACACAGATAAAAGATGAATTTGAAATATGAAAAAATCAGAAATCAGTCTAATACCAGAGGAAACAATAGAAGGTAAGATACTGCTCATCAGGGGCAAAAAGGTGATACTTGACAGGGATTTAGCGTTACTGTATGGCGTAAAAACCATTAGATTAAGAGAACAAGTAAAGAGAAACAGTGAGCGATTTCCGGAAGATTTCACGTTTCAATTAATGAAGGATGAAGCAAATATGTTGGTATCGCAAAATGCGATACCAACAAAAAGGAACCTGGGCGGGTATTTGCCGCATGTTTTCACAGAACATGGAACATTAATGGCTGCCAACGTAATTAAAAGTTCGATTGCAATCAGAGACGACAACCGTGAGATTGCTGAAATAAAGAAATTGAAAAAGCTTGATCCTGGCAGGATTAAGTTCTCCTTAAGAAAGATATTTGGAGAAGAAGACAGATTAACCAGAAATATTGAAATATACCTTCTGAGGGAATACAGTGATAAGACATTAAAAGAACTCGGATCAGATTATGGAAATTTAGGAGTATCGGGGATAAGTCACATTGTAAGAAGATTAGAAGAGAATAGAAGGAAAAATAATCAATTTGATAAAAGAATTAGAGAGGCAGAAGAATTTCTGTCAAATGGGCAGGCCAGACCCCTTTTACCTGTCTCGACTAACAACATAGTCGCCTAGTTCCAGGAGTGAGGTTTTGTAAACTGAGTCCGGAATGACGGAGAGATTTTCCTGTGCATCCTTTATCAGCCGTTTTGCGGTGTCGTATGCGTAGTCCACGGCATCATGTTCTGCAAGCAGGTCAGCTATCGCGGCTTTTGAGTCTTTGCTGTTGTTCTGGAAGATAAGTTCAAGTGTACTCTTTCTGCGGTCTGTCGGGAGTTTATCTACCAGCCTGATAAACGGCAGTGTAAGTTTTCCGATCTGGGCATCCAGGTTCACCGGTTTGCCCATTTCTTCCTCTTTGCCCATAACATCCAGACAATCATCTATTATCTGGAATGCCATTCCAATCTTCGAACCATAATTTGTAAGCGCCTCAGTCTGCCATTTATTTGCTCCCGAGGAAATAGCCCCTAATTTACAACTGGCGGCACATAGAGATGCTGTTTTGCGTTCGATAATACTTAAATATTCTGATTCTGTCACCTCGGTATCATAGCATCTTAAGAGCTGGACCATTTCACCTTCACACAGGATGTTTATGGTCTGGGACATTATGAGTGTTGACACTTGGGAATCGAGGGCGGAAAGTATGGTATAGGCCCGTGAAAAGAGATAATCACCAAACAGGATAGATATCTTACTCCCCCATTTCATGTTCATCGTCTCGATGTGCCTTCTTACCACTGCTTCATCAATAATATCATCGTGTACAAGGGTTGCCGTATGTATGAGCTCTACAACTACTGCCAAATCAATATGTTGCGGGATTAAACCACCTGAACATTGGCCTGATAGTAAAAGCAATGCCGGACGTAATCTTTTACCCTGTAGCTTGCTGATATGATACACTAAATCGGAAAGGCGTTTGTCTGCCGGAGACAAATCACTGTAAATGCGTTCCTCTACCTCGCGCATCTGGTCTTTTAAAGGATCTAAAATAACTTCCATACTCATCTAATATATGACTCCTGACATTTTTCTATAC
>CAJXKT010000182.1 GCA_913055705.1 uncultured bacterium | reverse complement strand
ATCTCTCGATATTCTTCATAATAAACGCCTTCTTTAAACATCGCAGGAGAGAGGGGGAGATTACGTTAATGTTCTGTGCACTATATTCCGTAATGCGCTTTATTGTAGAGATCTTCAGGGATGATAATCCAGCACTCTTTGATGGCATGACAATATCACAAAATGCCAGTATACTGGTTCTTGCGGCTTCGGTTACACTTTTCATAATCGGAAGGGTTAAGCTGAGAAGGGTAACATCATAGTGCGGTAAAGCTGCAACCTAATTCTAATGGTTCAGGTCTTCAAATTTAACTATGAAAAGAACAGCTATAAAGGCCGCTAAGGAAGCAGGAAAAATAATACTGAGTTATTATTCTAAAAACGTAAATGCCGTCGGTAAGGGAAGTACGTATAACCTGGTTACAAAGGCTGATATTGCTTCTGAAAACAAGATCATCAGTATAATAAAAGATAAATTTCCCGGTCATTCCATCTTGACAGAAGAATCCGGAGAAGAGATGCACAAGTCTGATTATTGCTGGGTAATAGATCCGCTGGACGGCACAAATAATTTTTATCATAAATTTCCAATGTTTTGTATATCAATTGCATTGTACAAAAAAGGTAAACCCCTGATTGGTGTAGTATTCGACCCGCTGAAAAAAGAATTATTTTATGCCGAGAAGAACGAAGGCGCATTCCTCAACAATAAGAAAATCAAGGTTTCAAGTTCAAGCAAGTTAAGTAAATCATTACTGGCTTTAGGATTTTATTATGAGAGGGGTTCATTGATGAGAAAAAGCCTTGGCCAGATGAAAAGATTTTTCTACGAAGATGTTCATGGGATCAGGAGGGCAGGTTCAGCGGCATTGGACATCTGTTATACAGCCTGCGGCAGATTTGATGGATACTGGGAGCTATATTTGAATCCCTGGGATTATGCAGCCGGCAGTTTAATAGTAATGGAAGCAGGAGGAAGGATTACGGACACGCAGGGGCAGAAGTATAGCCTTATGATGAAAAACATTGTTGCTTCAAATGGAAGAATCCATAAAGATATGATTAGGATCTTGAAGAAATAATCTATAGATTGGCCATTTCGTTTCACGAAATATGAGTTACGGTCAGATCCTCTCCGCCAAGCTGATACAATTTCGACAGATTTTTCTCTTCAATAACAATATGGAAATGAACACTTGTATTTATGAAAGTGCGTTTGAGAACTCTACTGTTTTCGTAGATGTAAGCTAGCAATTTTCCGTTACTGACACCGCATTCAAGCTTAATCTCTGTGCTGCCCATATCTGCAAAGTTAACCATTTCCCGTTTCAGTATTTCAATATCTTGCCCGGTAAGCGCAGAAATCGTCACAGTGTTGTCATATTTGCTTTTGAAAAAAGTAATGATTGATGAATCTTTTAAGACGTCTGCTTTGTTGAGAACCATGATTATGGGTTTCTTTTCACAATCAAGTTCCTTGAGAACATTATTAACAGCAGCAACCTGTTCAATAACGTCTGGAGAACTGGCATCAACAACATGCAATAAGAAATCAGCCCATCTTACTTCTTCAAGAGTAGCTTCAAAAGATGTGATCAGGTGGTGGGGGAGTTTTTTAATAAATCCTACGGTATCACTTAAGATAACCTTTTTGCCATTTCCCAATTCACACAAACTTGTCTTTGTGTCAAGGGTAGCAAAAAGCTTATCTTCAACAAATACTCCGGCATCAGTCAATCTGTTCATTAATGTTGACTTGCCGGCATTTGTATATCCTACCAGGGAGACAGTAGTGTGTTCTTTTCTTGACTTTGCCTGATGTTTTCTGCGTTTTTCAATCTGTCCGAGTCGTTTCTTCAGAGCAAGCACTCTTTTTGACACCAGACGTTTATCCACTTCTAATTGCTTTTCACCGGGACCTCTGGTTCCTATGCCTCCCTCTATCCTGGAAAGATGAGACCACATTCTTTTCAGGCGCGGTCTTGTATATTCCAGTTGTGCCAGTTCTACCTGCAGTTTTGCCTGAGCTGTTTTTGCCCTTGCGGCAAAGATGTCCAGGATGAGTTCACTCCTGTCAATTACCTTTGTGTCTATGACCTTTTCCAGATTACTGACTTGTGCGGGAGCAAGATCGTCGTCGCAGATTACAACGTCAATCTCTTTGTCTTTACACAACTCAGCTAATTGAGATACTTTTCCCTTGCCTAGGTAAAGAGAAGGATCAATTTTTTTCCTTCTCTGTACAACACTATCTAATACCTTCGCTCCCGCCGTTTTAGCCAAACTCATAAGCTCGGCAAGGGAATCTACACTATTTTTGTCATTATGCAATATTGTATGAAGCAATATTGCACGTTCTGCCCTAACAGATAAGTCTGTTCTCTTTAACTCTACCATATACTAATTGAAATTAACGCCTTCTCTTCTTAGTGGCCTTTTTCTTTGTAGCTTTCTTCTTGGCTGCAGGCTTACTTGCTGCTTTATATAAAGACTGCATAAAACTCTTTGTTTTTTTCAGGCCATGCTTCTTTGCCTGGAAACGAACCGCTTCCAGGGTTCTTTTAAGCTTCCTTGCAAGTTTTTTTGTATCCGATTTCGGGTACTCTTTCTTCAGCGTGCTCAATTCTGACTTTGTCCATAATTTAACAGCTTTTTTTCTCGCCGGTTTTTTAACAGTCTTTTTCGCCTTCTTCTTAGCTTTCTTCTTCGCAGCCATCTTACGTGCCTCCTGTAAAGGTTGTAAAAGTTAGAATATTCTTTAAGTTATTTTCTTTATTTTTATGTGCCCTCTCTCCCACACTATAAGTGACTTGTATCATGA
>CAJXKT010000181.1 GCA_913055705.1 uncultured bacterium | reverse complement strand
GCCTTGTCATAGTAGTTCGCCTGTTCACTTTCAAATAACAATGCCAGTTCTTCGTAAAGATTTCCAATTCGATATTGTGCATTAAAGGGTGTTATCCCCGTAAACTTCTCTATTATTTCATTAAATTTTGTTTCTGCCAGCTTATAATTAATTTTAGCCCCTTCGTCATCTCCCACATCATAAAGCGCCATGCCTACATAATGATATGCTTCGGCTACTGCATACGAATGTTCCTGCGCCTCTTCCTTGAAACCTTCTTTAAGTTCCTCCAATATGTTCTTGTTTCTTCTTTCCACCGCATCAACAAGACTGATACTCAGTGGAATCCCGGAATCTTCCAGTTCATTCTGGCTCTCTATCCTTACATGCGGGAAGAGTAATTTTGAAAGACTCTCCGGGCTCAACCCTTTAACTAAATAGAGATCACTGACCGAATGGAACTCTTCATGCTTTTTCCTGTAAGCTGTAATAATATCTGTCCCTTCTCCACTCATCCCAAACTCCGTATTCAAGAATAATTTGAGGTCATCATCACCAGCCCGAACCAGTTTCTTATATAATCTCAGTAACTTAACTAAAACCGCCAGTTTGTAAGAAGGTGTTTCTCCGTGTAAGACAGATCTTCTGAAAAAAATAAGCCATGGATTCCTACAAGAGAAATCTGATTGTCTTTTATTGTCATAAAAAACTTCCAGTGCTATTTTAAGCTTGCATTCCTGCAGATCCTTTAAGTTTTTATAATTGAGTTCCTGGTACTTTTTGTCAAGCCGGTTAAAATATTCCCCTATTATATCTTTCATCTGGATAGAATTTAATTTACGATGCAGTTTGAGTTCATGTGGACTATACTCTAAAGCCTTTTTATAGTGTTCAACGGCTTCTTCATACTGTTGGTTCTGGCAATCCTTATCTCCGAGATATTCATAAAATCTTTTAGGCATTCTCCTCGGACGGAAGGCTTCCCTGTCTAAATGGGCAGACTTTTCAAAATGTTCTACTATCTCTTTTGGAGTCTGTAAGGATTTTTTTGTAAGGAAATCCAGGCCTGAAATATATTCATATATGCAATTACATTTCTGTACCAGATCTTCGCTGATGCCGTTACATATCTTTGCCTTCTGAATGCAATCTCTTGCCTGCTGAAACAAGCCAAATTCTGAGTACACATCCCCTAATTGAAAAAGTATATTTACATTCGCTTCACTATCTTTGTCCTGATTATCCGTATACTGCTTTAAGAATCTTTTAATCGTAGTCTTATAAATAACAGGAACAACTTCAACTTTATTGTTTGCAACACGAACTACATGTACCTTTATATCTCCCGATTCAGAATTAATATCAACACCGGGAACTTCTTCTCCATCAGGGAGTCTTATCCATGGTGTTTTCTTAATAACGCTTGCAGTAAAGACTACATCCTTTCCCTTAGCTATATCTTCTATAGTCAATATCCTGTTCCACGGTATTTCTCCCTCTTTTTCTGTGCCGGGCATTACGATCTTAAAATTCCTCAAAATATCAATTTCACTCTTTTTGAAAAGATCCCAGTTCTTCAGTTTGCCCAATAGCTGTTCCTCCTGTGCAACCTCAAGTGGTAATATCCTCAATGTCATTTCTCCTCCCAGTTGGTTTACTATTATGCCGCTCAAAACAGCTTCAGGAATACCTCCAACTCCAATGATCAAATCAACTTCTCCCCTCGACACTGCAAATGTGGGGGTAAGATCATCTTCTTTAACAAGGGCTACTTTTGCTCCAAGTTTATTAATTGTTTCTATGAGTTTCTTATGCCGCAGCCTGTCCAGGACAACAACCTTCATCTTTTTGATTTCATCACGAATATTCTCTGCGGTCACCTCTTTGTTATTGTCTTTCAGCACCTTTTCTGCCATAAGCTGCAGGTTTTTTGTAATACCACAGGTTATGCTGATACCGGCGCCTTTGTATTTGTTGCCAACTATCGTTTTCACCCCATACATATCCGGAGAATTAAATAACTTCTTCCTTTCACTGTATCCAACTGCAAAGATTGCCCCTCCCTCAGACTTCTGATCTACTATGCAACGGTCATTCTCGAAGGCGCTGAGCACAATGTCTGCTTCGTTATCCTTATGCCCTGTTGCGGCAGAACCGAATCTTTCACCTATATACAACATCGGCATCTCTTTCCGTTCTCCCTCTGCATTTACAACATAAGCCTGCCACCAGTTAAAGCTGTTATAAATATGCCTGAGCCACCAGACCGCCATACCCCTTGTGCGAAATACATTAAATCCCTCGCCATTCGTGCTGAAATACCTTAGAGTCCTTGCGGCAACAATTCCAACGGCATGTCTTAATTCATTTCTATTTGCCAACTGAAGGCCCTTCTTAGAGACCTTCAAGTTGAATTTCTCAGGAATATAGGCCTCCAGAATATAAGGGTCGTCTATCCTTTTAGAGTCAAAGCTATTGTCCTTTATGAATGTAATTTCACTCATTTTTGAACTTCTTTAAAAAGTAATAACTCTCGTTATTCCATATACTAACATATGAGGTACAGTGCCACGATTATTTATATCACAGTAAAAAAAGATTGCAAATTAAAATCAATTATTTTGAGGTTCTTACGTAATTTCCTGAGGCAACACAAAATTGACTTTCAAAAACTGTTTTGCTAGAATTCTTAGAAACTAAGTTCAATTTATCACAGTTATAAATGGAAGGAAAAGAAAATGCAAAAATGGCTGGATAAGGAAAAAGAACTGCGTGGAAAAGGCATTGCTGATAAACAAATTGAAGAAACCCTGGCCTTTTTACGCCAGAAAGGTATCGATACTGTCTGGGATGTG
>CAJXKT010000180.1 GCA_913055705.1 uncultured bacterium | reverse complement strand
AGTCTGTAGTGTACACCCCTTGATTCACATCTCTTGGACGCTGAGCTGGAAATTAAGATTGATACTGTAAGCATATTTTGTACTTCCCAGCCAAGTGGTGATGAGAATTCGTTGCTGATTATATATTCTGACCAATGTTTAATATTCTTGATTGCTTCTTTAAGGTACTTGCCATCTCTTTCGATACCAACACTCCTCCACATTAAGCTTTTTAAAGAATTCTTTAGGTCTTCTAAATCCAGTTCGCTATATAAATGACTCTTTGAAGGTTCTTTGAAGGAACGTGGAGACAAGCCTTCTTTCTTTTCTTCCAGTTCCTTACCAGCCATATTACCGGTTCTATAACCAAATACAAGGCCTTCAAGTAATGAATTGCTGCCTAAGCGGTTTGCCCCATGTAAACCTGTACAAGACACTTCTCCACACGCATAGAGATTTTTCATGCTTGTTCTGCCATTCTGATCAACCTTAACACCACCTATCGTATAATGAGCGCTTGGGTGTACGGGAATTAATTGCCTTGTTATGTCAATACCAAAGGATGCACATAATTTCTTTATCTTTGGGAACCTGGTCCCGAGTTTTTCTTTTGAAATGTGCCTTACATCCAGATATACATGTGTATGGTCAGTTCTGCGTATCTCATGCACAATGCTCCTGCTGACTATATCTCTTGGTGCCAGTTCGGCGCTGGGATGATATTTTGACATGAACAATTCGCCGTCTTTGTTCCTCAATACTCCTCCCTCGCCACGAACCGTTTCTGAAATCAAGACTCTTTCAGTGCCGGCAACATATAGTGTTGTTGGATGGAATTGTACAAACTCAAGATCCTGAAGCTTAACCCCGGCTCTGTAAGCCATTGCAATTCCATCTCCGGTTGCAATCTCTGGATTAGTTGTTTCTCTGTAAACCTGACCGCAACCTCCGGAAGCCAGAATAGTTTGTTTCGCCCATATCAATATTTTCCCTTCTTGGCTACGCCATGCTATAATTCCGTCGCATGAATTCTTACTCACCAGTAAATCAAGGGCAAAAGTATGTTCAAAAACCCTGATTTGAGGATTTTTCTTAACCATATTTATCAGGGTTTCTTCAATTTCTTTACCTGTAGAGTCCCCTCTAGCCCGTAATATCCTTGGGCGGCTGTGCCCTCCCTCCTTTGTGAAGGCTAATTTCCCGTTTTCCTTATCAAATTTAGCACCCCAGCTTATTAACTCTTTTACACGTTTCGGGCCTTCTCTGATTACGCTGCTGACAACTGTATCGTTACAAATCCCCTGACCGGTACATAGGGTGTCGTCAATGTGACTCTTATAACTATCACCAAGGTTTAATTTTGCAGCAATCCCTCCTTGCGCATGCTCAGTGCAATTCTCATTTATTTCAGTCTTTGTTGTTACCAGGACTGATCCGCCCTTTGCTGCATGAATAGCAGAGCTTAACCCCGCTACACCACTTCCTATTATAAGCGTATCTGTAAAAATATGTTGAAGCGTTTTGCTGTCAAATGATACCTGGTATCTTTTAAATATATTTTCTCTTGTCATTGTTTCTAAATATTGTTAAATTATGAAGTTATTAAGTATTAGTTGAATTGTATATTTGTAATATGATATTGTCAAAAAGATAAATGTCAGTTATAGGGCAAGCGCCTTGTATTGACTTGTTTACTGTTACACATTCTATACAAATTTAAGCGGGGTAAATATTTGTAATTTTAAAAAAGGAGGGGAGTAAAATGGGAGCAACTGTAGATGGTTTTAAAGCAACACACCAGGCAGCAGCAGGTTTATTAGGGCAAATCGATTCTCAATGTGGACAAGAAAGAGCTGATACACTTAACAGCTTAAAAGACGCGTTATTGGCACACGTTGGAGAAGAAAATAGAGTTATAACAGAAGCAATTGGGAAGTCAGATGATGAGTCATTTAAGTCGGCAGGACAGTCATTTATAGATGAACTCGGTAAGATTGCAGAGACTGCATTGTTACCATTCTTCGGTAAATATTCATCGGCTGAAGCAGTAGACAGTGATGAGTTTGCAAATGATTTCGGTGGTGTAAAAGGTGCACTTGCAGACAGGATTGCATTTGAGGAAGGAAAGTTTTATCCAGAGCTTGAAAAGCTGGGTTATTGAGATATACGAGTAACACTGATTATACGTTAATTAAGCGGTTACCCCGCTTTAAATGTTGTAACGAAGTGTTTAACTTTTTCTAATATATTTTTACGGACTTTTCTGAATACCTTCATCATTTCTTCTTCCGTGCCTGAAGTAGAGGCAGGATCTTCAATGCTCCAGTGAAGGGCATTATACTTTCCGGGAAAAACGGGACAAAATTCCTTCGCACTGCCACATACAGTAACTACATAAGAGAATTCCTGGTCTATAAACTCGGTTACTGTTTTAGAATATTGATTTGTAATGTCTATATCTGATTCTGCCATCGCTTTGATAGCGAGCGGGTGAACGTGTGACGGTCTCAATCCGGCGCTGTAGACTTCAAATTCACCATTTCCGTAATGTTTTAGCAGCCCTTCTGCCATCTGACTGCGGCATGAGTTTCCCGTACACACAAATAATACTTTTGGTATACCCTGCATCATTTTAGTTATCGTCCCTCTTTTTTTTAATGAAAAGGTTTGAGATTTATTATTCTTCCTTTCAAATAAATCAGAATAATTTGCTCCTTGACTGGTATTTGCAAAAGGAAACTTTAAAGTATTTGTCCCTTCATAACTTCTAAAAGGATTTGGCTCGTTAGACCAATCTAGATAACCTGATGAGCTTGCCGGGCGATTCGGAAGGTGTTTTGTCCTCTCGTGATATTCAATCACACTCTGCAAATGATTCTTTGTATTCACTTTGTAATCTCAGCGATGGGTTGTTTTGTGAACAATCC
>CAJXKT010000179.1 GCA_913055705.1 uncultured bacterium | reverse complement strand
ATATTATGAAGGAGTCAATCTAAACGATTTCTTTGCGAAAGTAAATTAAAATTTAAACAATGGACTCTGATTCCTTAAACGAAAGTAACCTTGACAAAGAATTATGTTGTTGTTAACATTTACTTTAACTTTAATGAAGTAAAAAAGGCTGATATCTTTAAATGGACGTCATAACAAAGGTTAAGGAGATGCAGACAAGGGTACTTTCGATCAAGGACAGAAAAGAATCTATCGGTTTTGTACCTACAATGGGTGCACTCCATGAAGGCCACGTGAGTTTGATACGTAGTGCAAGGAATGAGAATGATGAGCTTATTGTCAGTATATATCTGAACCCCACGCAGTTTGATAACAAAGACGATTTTGATAATTACCCACACCAGTTAGACAAGGATATTGAGATTGTTGAGAGAGAAAATGCGGATGTGGTTTTTGCACCCGATACTGAGGAGATATACCCGGAAGGATTCTGCACTTATGTGACACAGGGAAAACTAATAGATTCTTTGTGCGGCAGATTAAGGCCCGGACACTTTAATGGTGTAACTACAATTGTAACAAAACTTTTTAATATAATCAGGCCGGATAGGGCATACTTTGGCCAGAAGGACTTCCAGCAAAGCATTGTAATAAAAAAGCTGGTTGCAGACCTGAATATGAATATAGATATCAAGGTCCTTCCTACAGTGCGTGACGAAGACGGCCTTGCCCTTAGTTCAAGGAATAAGCGCTTAAATCCCGAAGAACGCCATAGCGCACTCTGCATTTACGGCTCCTTATTAAAAGCCAAATCCATGTTTGCTTCTAATATAAAAGACTCAAAGGAAATTATAGAAGAGATGACATCAATCATTAAGAAGGCAAAACATACAAGGATAGATTATATATCCATAGTTAATGCTCATACGCTTGAAGATGTTTCGTCTATTAATGGAAAGGCTGTAGCTGCTGTAGCCGTATGGATTGGAAATACAAGATTAATAGATAACTTAATTCTGGAATAAATAGTATGCTTAGAGAAATGTGCAAATCGAAGATTCATACTGCAACGGTTACAGAAGCAAACATAAACTATACCGGTAGTATAACAATCGACAAGACGTTGATGCAGGCGACTGATATCCTGCACTACGAAAGGGTACAGGTATTAAACATCAATAATGGAACAAGGGTTGAAACTTACGTAATAGAGGGAGAACCTGACTCAGGGACTATATGCCTTAACGGAGCGGCTGCGAGGTGGGCAGTCCCTGGGGACAAGGTAATAATAATATCATATTGCCTTATTGATGATGACAAAGCACGCAACTGGAAACCGAAGATAGTCTTGATGGACGAAAAGAATAAGATTAAGGAGGTTCTCTCCGATCCACACTCCTGACTTCTATGATTAGAACCCTCTTTGTAATACCAATCCCGTTCACCGGCATATCAATTCCCATTTACGCATACGGTTTCATGCTTATGGTGGGCTTCCTGGTGGTCGTCTTCGTTGCACGTATAAAAGCAAAGAGTGAAGGCTTAAACCCGGAAGACATATCCAACCTGGGAATATACACAATCTTTGTGGGTATTCTGGGAGGCAGAACATTTTATGTGATCCAGAATCTCGATTCATATAAACACAATATCCTGAGCATCTTTAAGATTTATGAGGGAGGACTGGTTTTTTATGGGGGTTTGTTGGCCTCTATTGCAGCGGTAATTGTTTACACAAAAATCAGGAAACTACCCGTACTAAAGACAATTGATGTTATCGCATATGCTTTTGCACTCGGAATAGTCTTTGGACGGATAGGATGTCTTCTTAACGGATGCTGCTGGGGTGATGTCTGCAGTCCGGATTTACCATGGGCGGTTACCTTCCCTAAATTAGTTGACGCAAACTCCATGATTAATGGCAGCCCTGCATTTCTGCACCATCTTGGCCTGGGGCTAGTGAGTGTGTCAGATAGTCACTCACTCCCCATTCATCCTACACAGATATACTCGGCATTAGGCAATCTCTCGATATTCTTCATAATAAACGCCTTCTTTAAACATCGCAGGAGAGAGGGGGAGATTACGTTAATGTTCTGTGCACTATATTCCGTAATGCGCTTTATTGTAGAGATCTTCAGGGATGATAACCCAGCACTCTTTGATGGCATGACAATATCACAAAATGCCAGTGTAGTAGTCTTTGTTGCGTCGGTTACACTTTTCGTGATAGGAAGAGTTAAGCTGAAAAGGGCAGTATCATAGTGCGGTAAAGCCGCAATTAAGTTTGAAGTGTCTAAAGTGAACTAAAATGCCTAAAGTTAAACTAAGCGATTTGTTCTTTACCACAACTTTAGCTCACTTCAATCTTTAGGCACTTTTAACTTGGGACTTTTAGATGTCAATATTCGTGGATACTGCAGATATTGAACAGGCAAAAGCTGCAAAGGAATTTGGCTGGGTTCGAGGAATTACCACTAATCCAATCCTTCTTGCAAAGTCCTGTAATTCTGCATCCGATACACTGCAACAACTTGCAGGGCTGAACATGGGTTTATTGTTTTATCAGCTTGTTTCTTCATCCAATGAGGGTATGCTGAAGGAGGCCCATCTTGCAAAGGAGATTGCAGGAGATCAATTGGTACTGAAAATCCCTCCCTCCGAACAGGGATTTGAGATTATCCGGCAACTTCCACCGGAAATCCCATGTTGCATTACGGCTTTATATAGCGCTGCACAAGCCATTGTTGCTCGTGAGTCAGGAGTGCGATACATAGCTGTTTATGTCAACAGGGCGACAAAATTGCTGGGAGACGGATTATCGCTCATTACAGACATGGCCGGTGTACTCAAGGGAAGCCAGACTCAGATACTCGCTGCCAGCCTGAAATCGCCGGCAGAGGCAAGCGCAGCAATTCTCTCCGGTAC
>CAJXKT010000178.1 GCA_913055705.1 uncultured bacterium | reverse complement strand
GTACCATACATCCCGGAGCATAACGCACACCACCCTGCTCAAAATCTGCTTCAGTGAAGTTTGCGGTTTTCAGCGGAATCTTGTCCCAGTATTTTCCTTCCATTCGTTCGTTGCCGTGTGTACCAAAATAATTTAAAACACCGTCAATCGTATATGGTTGAGGTTCCCAGACACCTTTTACTTTTTCTGCAGCCCGAACCTTACCCTGATTTAACAAATCAATAAAAACCTCGCATTCTGCGGCAGATGCTTTTTGTCCCTCAAGATTTGTCAACAGATCACTAAATGAACTTTCCACAATTTCAATCCGCAGCGACTGCCTTTTTTTAAGGCCCAGCAGCAATTCGAGTTTCTTGTGTTTTCCGGGATTTTTCTGCGCATCTTCTACATGTTCTCCAAAGAGCCTCAATCCTTCTTTGGCCGCTTCCTGGTTAATTCCACCTTTTTTATCTGCAATATGCTGGAACACCTGGATCGAGCCTTGCCGTCCGGGAATATTAGGAATGACGGAAACGAGATCATTACGTTCATTGTAGAGACGCAGCAACACGGTTTTTTTCGTGCTTGGAATAGATTTAAGATTTTCTGCAAATGTTTTCATTGGATATGATTAGTAATAGATATTTCTTATACTGGGAGGTGTTAACTGATGATTTAAATAATTCCCCTTAATATGTTTCTACAAACAATTAATAACGAATATTTTAACAGCAATAGTAGAGCAATAGTCCTTATTTGTCTACATTTTTAGGAAAAATATTGGCACTATGTGCTTTTCTAAGTTGGCAATCATTCTCTGTCCTTAAAAAACAATTAGCCACTATAAATATGCCTATAAGAAGCGTATTCTTAAGTTGAGTTAGAAATTAAGAATTCCCTAAGAGGTTTTATTTCTTAAGTGATTTCTTCAGACAATAGGTATTCTTCTCTGTAGTTTTCTATTTTTTCCAACAGTCTCCTCCTCTGCTCTTTTGATGGATTAAAACTACTTGATAGGTGGGGAGAGGCTATTTTTCGATCAAAATAAAAACCGCCTGACTTAAGATTTTCTTCAGTTAATAAAAGCCAAAGAATTGTATCTGCACCTTCTTCCAAGTCACGAAGTCTATTTTTCATCATACTAAAGAACATTGGTAGTGAATCTTTTAGACCGTTCGTAGCAACCCATCCTGGATGCATATTTATAATCTGTAAATTCTTCCATCTATCTTGCTTACTAATTTCTTCGACAAGTGTAATCTGCCCCCTCTTTACATTGGCATAGGTAGTAACTTTATCATATTCTTTATTGAGTAACAAAGAATCTACATCAAGTTTTTTTAAGTACTACAGAATATTCTCATAACATTCTCGTGAATTTTTTTTGATATAGAGCTAATTAATTAAAATCCACCATAATTTCAAGTAAGTTACAAAAAAACCGAATCGGAGAAACTTCACGTTTACTTGAATTATGGTTTGAAGGGTTTTCTGTTATTAATTAATGGTTTTGATTTATAACAATAAAACTATTGACCAAAAGTTCCCCAGGGATAATCGAAAATGACAATGGTTGAACCACCCTCTTTGCCAGTTGCATAATCTAAACGATATACAAACCCCGAACCAGTCACCAGTCTTGTTCCTATACCAGCAGAGGTCCTTTTTTCATTCCAGAGGTCACTTTCGCTATCTGCCACAGTTCCTTCTTCATAGAAAAATGCCACCTGAAATCCTGTTCTGATATCCTTGATGAAATACCAGTCGAAGGCAGTTTTTTCATCAGACAAATTCCAACGGAATTCTATACCTCGGGACTCCACCTGAGCACCACTAAAACGTCCTCCAACATAAGACCTCAATCTCTCTGTTCCACCTAAACTACCTGCAGAACCGTACTGATTTGTTGCCTGTCGGTTCTTCGCCAGTACTTCTATAGTTGCGGTATCACAGTTTGAAAAGCAGGTTGCAGTTTCTCTGGCAATCAGATAATCCAAGTCAGTGTTTCCCTGTCTGCGAACAGTTGCCCCAGAACGGTACCAATTGAGAGCAATAGTACTATAACTTAAAACTGGTACATAACCCGTAATATTATAGTTCTCGACAAAATAATCTGGGGAATCAGAAGTGCTTGCGGGTGAATCAGAATTTGTATAGATAAGCTTCAAACCTTTTTGCGGATCAGTACGGTCATCTGTCCAATCTATCTGAAACCCATTGCTCCTGGAATCTCCTTCAAAACTTTGATTAGCTTCGTAAATAAGATCTCCGTCTTTATCTCGTACTGCTGAAAGAGTGGACTTGTTGTTTGTTCCGAATGTGAAAACATCTAACATTCGATCGAAAAAAGTTAACGTTAAGCGAGTAAACTTAAAGCGGGTATCTGATAGCTCACTTATGACATAATCATCAGGATCAGAACTCATCCTCCTGTCCCTATATGATCTAAACGACCCCTTATCAAAGTTTCCTTGACCAATGTCAAGAAGAAGAAATTTAGGAATAACAGGTACATCTGTAGCTAGAACAATTCCACCTCCAATATCACCGGTAATGAGAATAGCGAAAAGATCAAGAGTAGTTTCTGTACTTCCAAATGGAACATTATTAAATCCGCCAAGAAAACCAAGTCCCATTCCTGCTCCGGGTATTACATAGGGTAATGGTAAAGTTAAGTAGCCAAATTCTGTGGAAAATTGCTCTGTCCTTCTTTCAATCGCAGAAACACTTGAGTGAATTAGAAACAAAAAGGGAATTAGAAATAATGTCTTTTTAAGCATTTTGGAGTTGCGCGATAAAGTTACAATATATAATTGTTGAATTAGGTTCTGATTTAGAAACATGAATTTGTAAAAAGTTTGAGGAAAACACTTTTTTATTAAATAAGCTTATCCTGAAGTGTTTTAGCTTTGCAATATTTTTTAATATTATATAACAATGAACTGAAG
>CAJXKT010000177.1 GCA_913055705.1 uncultured bacterium | reverse complement strand
GGTGTAATCCAGCCTATAGAGGAAATAGGAAAGATAACGAAGGAAAAGGGTATTATATTCCATACCGATGCCGTTGCAACGGCAGGAGTTATTCCCGTGGACGTTCAGGAACTTGGCGCAGATTCATTGACTCTGACATCGCACACATTTTACGGCCCAAAAGGCATTGCAGCCCTGTATGTAAAAGAGGGAACTGAAATTGTTTCTATCATTAAAGGCGGCGCACAGGAAGGCGGCTTGAGGCCGGGTACAGATAATATACCGGCGATTGTAGGAATGGGCAAGGCAGCTGAGCTCGCCAAAACCGAGATGACATCAAGGATAGAACATCTCACTCCGCTTCGCGACAAAATCATAAAAGCACTTCCTGATACAGTCAAATACCTGCATTTTACAGGACACTTGACACAAAGGCTTCCCGGGCATGTGAGCTTCTGGATATCTTTTGCGGAAGGTGAATCACTCGTCCTGTTCTTAAACTACAATGGTATAGCAATCGCCAGCGGTTCAGCATGCAGCTCACCGGACCTCCAGGCATCTCACGTGCTTACGGCTATAGGTGTACCACCGGACGTATGCCACGGCTCAATTACCGTCAGCCTTGGAAAAGATAATTCGGAAGAAGATGTTGATTATTTCCTGGAGACACTTCCCAAGGTAATTAACAAATGCTGGCAAATGTCACCCCTGTATGAAGACGAATTAAAGAAACAGCAGGCTTAGTCATAAATACATAAAGAAATAAAAAATATATAAAGAAAATATTCAAAGCAAATTGATTATCTCTTTATTTTGCTTCCGCTATTTTCTTATGTAAGCTCAAACCTTTTTACTCTTTTCCCAGAGGCTGTAGAATTGCGCGTTCTCATCACAGGTACAATATTTTTTTACAGTCCACTTCAAGGTTAAAGGTGCTATTATGGTAGTGATGAAGGCCATGCAGATCAAGGCCGAAAATTGATCTTTAGTGAGCAAGGGTTCGGCTATAGTTTGGCTGGCCATTAACTGGTCACTCAATTTAATAACTACAGCAGCAACCACCATTTCAACCGCTCCACGGCCGTTCATACCACACCCAATGATAGCAGAACCCCAGAATTTGTGCCCATAGATAAAGGCTCCTACCCCACAACCTATTAACTTTCCCATAATTGCAATCAACGTAATAGCCAGGGTGAAGATTATGACAGGCCATTCCCACTTAAGTTGTAGATGGAATGACAGGGAGACAAAGAATATGGGTGCCATAAAACCGTAACTCAAACTGTAAAAACGATCGTTGATCTTTTGATAAAACCCTCTGTCTATGATCTCTTTCCGTACGAATTGTCCGGCCAGGAATGCACCAATGATAAGGTGAAGACCGGCCAGTTCTGCAAAATAGCCCACAGCCAAGGCAGATATAAGAGCAAACGTAAACGTTTTCCCTTCGCGATCATCCAATCTTCGAATAAATCTTGGAATTACAAAGTGACCAAAAAGTATAGTAAAAGCGAAGAACCCTGCTACTTTAAGAACAATAAATGAAATCTCGACAACTTGGATTGTACCGCTCTCAGCCAGACTTAACAGTATTGACAGAGTGACTAATGCAAGGATGTCATCAACAATGGCAGCACCGATAATGATGTGCCCTATACTTGTATTTTGAATCTGCATGTCATGCAATATCCGGGCCTGGACAGCAATAGCAGTTATAGAAAGCCCCATACCGACAAAGAGGGATTGGAACACTGTCCCCCCAAATATTTTGCAGGTAAAGAACCCGAGTGCAAATGGAAGGATAAATCCACCAAGAGCAACTGCAATGGATGGCCAGATATGCTCTACAGCCTCCTTTGGATCCATCTCCAATCCGGCATGAAACATGAGGAAAAAGATCCCAAACTCTGCCAGTAGTTCAATAGGCTCGGATGCAGTAACAATGCCCAACAAAGGAGGTCCCAGAATAAGTCCGGCCAACAATTCTCCTAATACGACAGGCAAGCCGAATCTGGCAAAGACTCTACCCATGAACCAGGCCACGGTCAGGATCAGGATAAGATTTACAATAAGATGTTGTGTAATCATAACACTAAAAAAATCCCTGCTTTCTCTTATACATTGATACAGAATTACTTATGACAAATATCACAAGTTTTTGGAACACTCTTTTTCACCCATTGTAGTCAAATTGTAGCCAACTTCTAAAATTTCAACTCCATCTCGCAAGCTATCAGGGCAATGGTGAGAGTACCGTTGGGTCATCTTGATATCCTTATGCCCTAACAATTTGGATATCTTATATAAATCTACATCTGCTTGTGCTAATCGAGTGGCAAATGTGTGGCGAAGGTCATGCCACCTAAAATCCTTAATTCCTACTTTTCTCATAACACGGTGAAAAGACAGTCTAAGATTACTATTAGGAATCTTTTGGCCGTTCCTGTTAAAGAAGACAAAATCATTTTTAATGCTTTTCACCTTTAACCTTCGATTAAGTACATCTAATGCAACCTTATTAAGTGGAAGTGTCTTGGGTTTACCATTCTTAGTCTTTTGAATAAGAATAGTTTTACGAAATAGATTTACCCTGTTCCATTCAAGAGAAAGCAACTCACCTTGTCTTAAACCTGTATTCAAAGCAAAGACTATTATTTCACGTAACCATTCAGGACTACTTTCCAGAAGCCTCTTTTCTTCATCCTTTGTCAACCACCTGTCTATCTCATTATCCTCTTTCTCTCTTGGAACCCTAGAAACAGGGTTGTCCTTGAGCCACTCCCATTCCATGACAGCAAGGCTGAAAGCCTTTGAAAGCATAGCCAATTCTGTGTTGATACTACCAGGTGCAGAGCTTTCTGCCCTTCTTAATACCTTATACCTAGTTAACATTTTAGGAGATATAGATAATAAGTTTGATGAGCCAAAAAAAGGATCAAGGTGTTTTAATGATGTGGCATAGCTTTCCTGCATACTA
>CAJXKT010000176.1 GCA_913055705.1 uncultured bacterium | reverse complement strand
CTTCCATGTACTTTTGATTTCCCATAAGATCGAAATATGTCATTTGCGAGGCAATATTCTGAACAGCTTCAAATGCCTCTTCAGATATTAAAGCCATCTTTGCACCAGTTAAAGATGTATTGCCAACAAACTTTATCCGTGACGTTGGCATATCGGGTAACATACCGATTGTTATGGCATTTCTGACATTAAGGTAATTTCCAAACCCACCGGCAAGATAGACACAATGTACTTCGTTTATGCTTAAACTCATAGATTCTACAAGGATCGAAACTGCTGCATAGATTGCACCCTTTGAACGTACCAGATTTGCAATATCGGCTTGTGTTATCACTATTTCACTATCTATGCCTGCTTCTTCTTTGTCAACTAAGACAAATTCATATTCGTCATCTTTTTTCCTTAATCTGTCAGTTTCCAGGCCTTTCTGAAAATTTCCGGATCTGTCAATAATTCCGCTACGTAACATTTCAGCAATGCAATCCAGCAGGCCAGAGCCGCAGATTCCTCTTGGTGGAATATTACCAATGGCGGAATAGCTTACTTCGAAATCCTTTGTGATATGCATTATTTCAATAGCGCCTTTTGCCGCCCTCATTCCATGTCTGATACCACTACCTTCAAAGGCTGGCCCGGCAGAAGCAGAGCAGCAGACCATCCATTCCTTATTGCCCAGTACAACTTCGCCATTAGTTCCTATATCGATCAAGAGTGTCGGCATCTCCTCCCTGTCCAGCCTTATAGCAGTAGCTCCCGATGTTATATCTGCACCTACATAAGCCGCTACACTTGGAAGTATGTAAAGAAGCCCGCGACTGTTTATGCCTATTCCCACTTGAATTGCCCTAATTGGAGGGACGAAATTTGCAGCAGGGAGATATGGTTCCTTTCTTATATTTTCAGGATTCAGGCCAAGCAGGAAGTGGATCATCGTGGTATTGCCGGCACATAATATGGACGTTATATCTTCAAGATTTATACTGTTTCTCTGAACTAATGTTGAAATAAGATTGTTTATATCTGACACAATTGACCTTTGCATTTCATCAAGGGCGTCATTCTGCATTGCGTACATTATCCTCTGGATGTAGTCTTCTCCAAATTTCATTTGCGTATTATATATTGCTTCTGAATCAACTACCTTTGAGGTTTCAAGTTCAAGCAGGCTTGCTACTACAGTTGTGGTTCCAATATCAACTGCAATACCATAATTTAAGTGACTGGTGTCACCCGGTTGAACATCAACAATTTCAAGCGTCCGACCGCGGTGTCCTAATGTAACGGTTACTGTCCAGTCATTTTGCCTCAGTACTTCCGGGAGTTTTTTCAATATGCGATATCCGGTTTGCATAACGTTCAGCTCAATTTCCTGCTTCATCATTATCGCCTGATAAAGGCGTTCGTGGTCGGCAACGTTATCATCCATGGAAGGGGGGTCCAGTTTGAGACATACCTTTTTAACCAGCGAATCATGTTTGAATTGTGCTTGGTCCAGGATCGCCTTCCATGTCATGAAATGCTGTTCGTTCTGGTCTAAAAGTATTTGCTTCCCTTCAAGTCTGGTTTCCGTGGGGATTAGAATTTGCAGGTCGCTGGTAATCTGTGCCTCACATGCAAGTATATATTTCTTTTCTGTCTCTTCTTCGCTTAGTAATTTAGTTGGTGGTGCATCTACGTTACCGCTGGAAAGGATAACCTTACACTTCCCGCATATGCCATCGCCTCCGCATATACTGTTAATGTAAATATTAGCCTTGTGTGCAGCATCAAGAACCGTGTTTCTACTCTTGATCTCCACAATCTTATCGTTAGGCAGGAAATGAATCTTGAAAGTATTATTATCGTTTTCAGACATGGTTTATGAATAAAATCTCAAATCTCAACTAACAAATCACAAACAAATTATAAATAACTAAGCTCAGCTTGATTATAACGAACTAAGATCAATGATCTAAACCCGTTTGTTTGGAATTTTGTGTTTATTGGGATTTGTTTGTTATTTGGGATTTGTAATTTGGTGTTTATCAGATAATCGTTTGAAATTTCATTGATAATTTATTAACAATTGTTGAAGGTTCTTAAATAAAATTTTACACCTAATGCCATGTAGTTTTAAGGTACGTTGGTAATCCGGAGGCTTCTTTTGGGCCTACGAGTACTTCCCATTTTGTTTTTTCCTGTATCTTGGCAGAAAGAACTGCTACAAGTCCTGGAATTATTAGTTTTTTGTGTTTAACCTTTTCTTCTATCTTTGAATCTGACATAGCCTTTGAGATGACGTCCTCGTTAAGTTTATCGCCAGAATACGCCGTTAGTACGGAAGTTCCCTCGGTTCCAACAGCCAGAATATATGCCGGTGTACGACTTGCTTCCACTTCCCCTTCAACAGTGTAGTACGTCAGTGAAAAATTTGTAGTGAACAGGACAGGTGAATCTTCGGTTGCCTGGCCGACTTCATAAAGCTTTGGTTCAACTTGTACAGGTTTCTGCGGGTCTGTGAAAATGTTTTGGCGTACGGTTAGCAGTGGCATGATCTGCCATGGTTCACATGAATCAACTACCACTATTCCTGCATACTTTGACATAAAAACACTCGCACTTGGAATCTCCTGTGCGGGGTTACCGTTTGGCATATATGTTAAGGTGGGGAAGCCAAGTTGTCGAAATGCCTTTTTCAGTGCTGCTCTTCTGATCTTTGTAAGTCCCTGTAGTATCTCTTTGGTGTTTTCTGAAACCTGGTTCAGGACTATCTCTGTAACACCAACTCCCTTAATCTTCTCTGTCAGATCTGCCAGTTCTTCCAGAGTAGGGGCGCTTATTGTCATCGGGCAGTTCTTTTCTTTTGCAATGGCAGCCATAGCTTCCCAGTTTTCTGCGTTCGCTCCATAAATTAATGGTTTTTTGTCTGCGCAGGTCTCTACGGCAGCTTTCATATTATCTGCTGATTTACTCTCCAGTATAATAGATAAATGTGTGTTATCGCTGACATTCTTTGCTC
>CAJXKT010000175.1 GCA_913055705.1 uncultured bacterium | reverse complement strand
CTGGTATATTGATACAATTGTGTTGGACGCAGGTCACGGCGGGAAAGATGGAGGGACAACAGGGAAATATGGTTTGCAGGAGAAGTTTGTCACTCTGGACATTACTAAACGGCTGGGCAGACTCTTGGAGAAACATACTAATGTAAAAATAATTTACACCCGTGATGAAGATGTATTTATACCATTATGGAAGCGGACTAAAAGTGCCAATGAAAGTAATGGAAAATTGTTCGTGAGCATACATGCCAATGCACACAAAAGTCGCCGAATCAAAGGATTTGAAACCTATATCCTAAATCCCGGTAAAACGGGTGAAGCAGCCGCGGTAGCCGAGAGAGAAAACGCCGCAATCAAATTAGAAGAAGAAGAAAGCCGATATGAACATCTAATGGAAGACAATTTCATAATCGCCTCACTCATGCAAAACGCCTTTATGAAAGAGAGTGAAGAGTTAGCAAATATCGTGCAGACTCAATTGAGGAAGAGTATCCCATCACCTGACAGAGGCATCAAACAGGCCGGGTTCTATGTTCTGGTTGGAGCATCCATGCCTAACATTCTTGTCGAAGTAGGTTACCTCTCAAACCCACAGGAAGAAAAGCAGCTCAGGAAACCAGGGTATCGCCAAAGCATTGCTGAGGCCATCTACAGAGGAATCCGAAAATTTAAAGATAAATCTGAGCGAGTGCTTCAGGCGGAAGGATAAGTAAAACATTGTCCAATTCGCTTCCTATAGGCGTTTTCGATTCAGGTCTTGGAGGGTTAACAGTAGTAAAAGCTCTTAAGGATTTAATGCCCAATGAAAATATTATTTATTTCGGGGACACTGCACATATTCCATACGGTACAAAGAGTACTGAGACTGTCACCCACTACTCAAAGCAAATTACAGGTTTCTTATCCGATAAAAATGTAAAGCTTATTGTGGTTGCGTGTAATACAGCATCGGCTCTGGCTCTGCCGGCTATTAAACAAACTTTTGATATTCCAATGATTGGTGTTATTGAACCCGGTGCTGAAGCAGCTGTACATGCAACAAAATCTGGGGTCATAGGTGTTATTGGCACAATTTCAACCATATCATCTGGTGCCTATAGTTCAAGAATTCGCAATTTAAACTCGAATCTGATTACTTCTGGCCAAGCATGCCCCCTGTTTGTACCACTTGCTGAAGAAGGTTGGACGACAGGTGATGTCCCCCGAATGATAGCAGAAACCTACCTCAATTATTTTAATTCAAACAATGTGGATACCGTAATCCTTGGTTGTACCCACTACCCTTTGTTAAAGAAAACCATTCAATCTGTGCTTAACCCGGGTGTTCAGTTGATAGATTCTTCCGAAGCGGTATCTGAAGCGGTGGCAAAACTATTACACGATAAGGACAACGAGGCGAATAGAGAAAAAGATGGTACTCTTACCTGTTATGTGACAGATATGCCGCAAAAGTTTGAAGAACTAGGACGGCGGTTCCTGGGAGAAGCTCTTCTCGATGTATCCCTTGTTCATCTTGACTGGTAAAACCTAAGCACTAAATCACTTTATATGCTATCCTCCTCCACACTCGATTATATTTTTCAGCTTCGTCGAAGAGGTATCAAAATTGGTCTGCACCGAACTGAGGCACTCCTTTCCAGGTGTGGTAACCCCCATTATGATCTGCCGGTCATTCACATCGCAGGAACGAACGGCAAAGGATCTACAGCTGCCATTATTGCAACCATCTTGCGAAAAGAAGGGAAAAAAGTTGGGCTATATACATCACCTCATCTTATCTGCTTTAATGAACGAATCAGAATCAACGGTATACCAATAAGTGATGAAAATATTACCTCTTTTCTAAATCGTTTCCGGCCAGATATCGATATTCTGGAATCAACATTTTTTGAGACAACTACAGCGCTAGCCTTTTCTTACTTCGCTCAGGAAAAAGTAGATATTGCTGTCATTGAAGTAGGATTGGGTGGACGCCTGGATTCCACAAATGTTTCCAAAAGTGTTCTATCTGTTATTACACCCATACACTTCGATCACATGGAGTTTCTTGGACATGATCTAACTTCAATTACACGTGAAAAATGTGGTATTTTTAAGAAAAACGTCCCGGTAGTCGTGGCGGATCAACTTCCTGAAGTTGCTAAGATCGTCGAAGAAGAAGCCAGAGTACAAACTGCCGACTTTTTCACTACTCAGAAAAAAGTAGAAATGATGGATATCAGCTTAAAAGACAATGATACTTCCTTTTCTTACGACGGATGTAAAATGAAAATCTCACTTGTTGGCAGACATCAAATTATAAATACTCAAACAGCTATTACTGCCGTTAAAACGCTTTTTCCGGAAATAACGACTCAAAACATAAGCAGTGCATTAAAAAATATTCGCTGGCCAGGGCGCCTCCAAAAACTACTGGATAATCCGCCGGTATTTTATGACGTTGCTCATAATGCCCACGGACTTAAGGCTGTTCTTATGACATTAAGAGAGCTTTTCCCCGATTATAATATCAATGCCCTTTGCGCTCTAAAAAAAACGAAAGATGTGACGCCAGTAGCGGAAATTCTCAAAACCTATTGCAAAGAAATAATTACTACCTCAATAAATCGTGAAGAATTTTGGACAGCGAACAACCTTAGTGAAGAATTTCGAAAATTCGGAATTAACTCTGTATCAAACCATTCTATAGCTGAAGCAATCACGGAGTTTAAACAAAAAACTGCTGACAATGAAATTAGGCTCATATTTGGTACACATTTCATAGCAGAAACGGTGTACAATATATTTGATTTTCCCTTTGACAATGGGATAATTTAGTATATATTCTGCTTTACGAGCCGATAGCGGCAACTATTAATTAAAACTGTTTTCTTCGACCCGAACAACTTTACCCAAGCTAATTTTCAACTAAAGTGAGTTAATATTATGGATATAAACGAATTACAAAGCCAAAAAATAAGTGAGCTGACAACTCTCGCACAGGAGATGTCCATCTCAGGCTATTCT
>CAJXKT010000174.1 GCA_913055705.1 uncultured bacterium | reverse complement strand
GTTTCATAAAGCTATTCTGTGGTTCTTTGAAGTGTCTGATAAATTTTATGTATGGAGTGTAAGTTTACCGTTTGAATCGTTGAATAAAATATCTTAATTTCAGTTTTTTTCAACCTTTAGTGATTTGTTTAAATCTATTAGCAACTGGTCTAAATCAGTGGGGTTTATCTTTATCGCCTGGCCTATATTAATCGCCCTTGTAAGTGTGTTTCTGAGAATAGGATTCTTGAGCTGAGAAAAACCCTTGCCGACAAGAACGTCTACTGTCTGTGGATGTTGTTTTATAAGATGATATACATTTGTTGACGCCGTAACAGTGACTATGTCATCATGCACTTCATCAACTTGAGTACCACGTTTCCCTTCATTTATGGTCTTCCATATATTGATGCCAAACAACAGAATAGCCAGGCACTCTATAAAACCACTTATGCCCATTAGCAAAAAAGCAGGGGCGGAACCTGTATGAACGGCAACAGGTTGGAATATAACCCTTATTGCACAGCCAACGTTTATGAGAATAAATATCTTTGTTAACATTGTATAACTGTGAAGTTTGATGCCCTGACTGATTGGTATGATCCTTGATGCAAAACCAAAAATCATCATACTAATGAATCCGACTGTAACTGCATGCCTATATGCTCCAATTAATGCATGTGAAACAGGAGTGCCAGCCACTTCAGAGAAAGTGAAGACTAACATGGAGGCCTCAGCAAAAACCAACCATGCAATGCCAGCCCAGACAAATTTCTCATAACTCTTCTCGATTTCCATTCCGGAAAAGTCTACTTCAGGTTTTGTAAATATATTCAGATTGTAAAGAAAAAACAGTACGAACACAAACTCAAGACAACCAGAGGTGAAAAATAGAGAACTGAAGATGTTATAGACTGGCAGGTTTGTATCTACAAAGTAAGCCATTAATGGTTGAGACGTTGCCCTGAGAATGATAGAAAAGTTTAACCCTAACATAATGAGCAGATTCAGTTTTGCATTAGGTGTTTTCAGACCTAAAAAGGCAGGTATAGTTCTGCTCAACACACCAAAAATTACCAGAGTTATAAATCCCATTACCTGAATATGTCGAAGCGGATATATCAGAATATGAGGCAAAACAGTTTCACCAACTTTTAGCATATACACAGTAGCTCCCGTAAGTACTAATGTCTGGACTAGGAACCACAGATAGCCGGATATCAAGAAGCCTTCGTATGTCTCAAGTTCCTGCTTTTCCGCTGACAGGATTGTCTTCAATGCAACAAACAGGAATATTAGTACAGCCAGGATTTCCAACAGACAACCTGCAATGATGAGTAGCTTGAATAAAGGTGAATTTAAAATTGGAAGAAATGTTCTGAAGAAAAATACCAGCAGAATACCAATAACCATAAAATAGAAAGACAGATTCGCAAGCCTTCCACTATATAATTTTATGGCATAAAACCGCGGAATTACAAAGTATGATACACCCATAATGAAGAGTCCGCACCAGCCAAAGATTTGTGTGTGGCCATGGGTTTCAATCAAGACCTTTGACACCGCATAAAGAGAGTGCTTCAGTCCCATATAGAAAAGCATGAATGCACCGTAAACACATCCGGTTGTAAGCGCTATGACAATCGCAGTTTTTATGAACTTTTCGTATATGTTTTCGTATGCCGTATCCAGATCTTCTGCAGAAATTTCCGGTGCAGAGACTTTTCCCTGAATAACATCATTAAGTTCTTTAATCAGGCAGTCAGCGTCTACATTATGAACTCTAGCAAAGAAATAGACTGCTTCCTCCGGGCCATATTCACCGCCGCATTCGAGTAATCCATATTTTGAGAACACACCTTTGGTTTGAGGATAGTTCTTTATAATGTCTTTTACTGTTACCGTTCCTGTGATTTCTAATTTTTCCGACCCTGTAGTTTCAGTAACCGGAGGAGGTGTTTCTATAACTTCTTTACCAGCAGTATCTTCGGATGTACTGCTCTGGCCAGGGACAGGTTCAGTGCTCTGCACAGGTTCCTGTTTTGGAACTACTTCATTCAGTGCATCCACCAGTTCATCAATATTCTTTACATTACAAGCTATCGCTGTTTTTTCTATACTTTGTACTCCACCACAGCACATGTCTACACCGAACTTGGTAAATACCTTGTCGCTTTCTGGATATTTGTTAATCACCTCATTGACAATCATATCCTTTGTAATCACAGCCTTGTCCGGATTCATGAAAAATTTACCCCTTTCGTACTATAAACGCGATAGATTTTGTTATCATAAACAACTACTTGAACTCAAAAAGCACTAACTTAATCCATTTATCAAATAAGAGCAATAACTTGGTCATTATACAAAAATAAAACGGTAAATCCATTCCAAAATGCTATTTAAACAAAAAGGACTTGCAATAACTTTATTCATGTGATTTATTGACATAGATTTGAAGAAGGGATTAATTATAATATTTACCGGCAAAGGGAAAGGGAAGACAACTGCGGCGATGGGTCAGGCGCTGAGAGCCGTAGGGCAGGGGTTAAAGGTATTAATGCTTCAGTTTATAAAGGGTACGTGGGATTATGGCGAACTTGAGTCAATAAAAAGGCTTGAGCCGGATTTCGAGATACAGCCGCTTGGAAAGGGCTTTATTCGTTCTAATTCAAAATTGGATGAAAATGAAGCCCAGGAAAACGTTACTCAATCATGGAAACAAGCCAGGAATGAGATTCTCTCAGATAAATACGATATGATTATTCTGGATGAAATTAATTATGTCATTAGCTATGGCCTGTTACCTGTTGAGGAGGTATTAACACTGTTCGAAGAAAAACCGGACAGTCTTCACCTCATCCTGACCGGAAGGGACGCACATAAAAGTATAGTTGAAAAAGCTGATTTAGTTACTGAGATGAAGGAAGTAAAGCACCAGTATTCTAAGGGTGTTAAGGCTCATAAGGGGATAGAATTCTAAATAGAGAATAAAATGGGACAGACAAAACTAAATGTGATATTAT
>CAJXKT010000173.1 GCA_913055705.1 uncultured bacterium | reverse complement strand
ATTAATTCCTGCATCTTCGATCGCTATGGAGATGCATCTTACGCCTTGTGTAGTGTCAACGTCGCCACGAGAACCCTTCTCTGGATTTAAGGTACAACCATAGCCTTTTACCTCAGCATAGATTTCCGCGTTTCTTTCCAACGCATCTTCGAGTCTTTCTATCACCAGTAACGCAGCTGCTTCACCAATTATGAAGCCATTACGTCTTTTATCAAATGGGGCAGAAATCTCAATACCATCATCCCTGCTCCCGGATAATATTCCCGATCCGTAAGCACCCCAGAATATGTCGGCAGTCAACCCGTAAACTCCACCGGCTAACACTGCCTTTCCTCTGCCCAGCCTCAGGAAATCGGAAGCGTAAATGATAGCGTCCAATCCACTGGCAGTTCCTGTAGATATTGTAGAATTCAGACCTGTTGCGTTACAGAAAATAGAGACTCTGCTTGCTGGCGCATTCAGGACAGTGTTTGGAAAATCCATGGGATTGACGAAAGTAGGACCCTCCTCTAACCCTTCCAGGTCGAATGAGCTGATACTGTCAATACTGCCATACGTTGACCCGACTGCTATTCCCAGTTCATCGGCATCGTAAATTTCGTGAGTGATCTTAGCATCGTCCATGGCAAGCTTTGCCGCCGAAGACACCAGCAACGATGTCCTGTCAATATGACGGATTCCCTTTTTGCCTAAATATTCCTTTGCATCAAAGCCTGATATTTCACCAGCTTTCTTACTATTATATTTTGAGACATCAAATAACGTAATATCTTTTATACCGGAAACACCATTCGTCAAATTGGCCCAGAACTCATCCTTATTTACACCGATTGGTGACAATATACTTATTCCTGTAATAACCAGGCGACTATTCATAAATTTTTAACCCGTAAACTTTTTCAATATAAGACTACTGTTATTGCCACCAAAGGCGTACGCATTATTCATGGCAATATCAACCTGCATTTCACGTTTAACATTTGGAACAAAATCCAGATCACACTCAGGGTCTTTAGTTTCATAGTTTATAGTTGGCGGAACGACACCCTCTTTTATGGCCAACGCACATGCAACCGCCTCTATGGCGCTTGCAGCCCCCATCGTATGGCCAAGCATTGATTTTATGGAGCTTATTGCCAGTTTTTTTGCATGTTCACCAAAGACCTTCTTTATAGATATCGTTTCAGCCTTGTCGTTGGCGACCGTTCCCGTACCATGTGCGCTCATATACTGAACATCTTCGGGTTTAATTTTGGCACTTTCCAAGGCTTTCTCCATCGCCGAAGTAACACCATCTCCTTCCGGATGCGGAATCGTTATGTGATAGCCATCACAGCTCAGGCCGTAACCCAGGATCTCTGCATATATATTTGCGTTCCTGGCCAGTGCGCCTTCCAGGGATTCTAATACCAGCATTCCAGCACCTTCACCAACTAACAGGCCTTTTCTGTCTTTATCAAAAGGTTGGCAAATGTCCGGTGCGATGGCATTTAATCTACTAAAACCAACAAAAGCTACTTTAGAAAACGGGTCAGAACCACCGGCCAGCATTATGTCTGCCCTTCCCAGCTTTATCAGGTCACATGCATAACCGATAGCATAGTTTCCAGCTGCACATGCTGTAGGTATTATTGTGCTTGGCCCCTTAAAACCAAATTCAATAGATATGTTAGATGGCATATTAACGCAAGGATGCTTAAGAAACAGGCCAGGATCGACACTATCATCTCCCTTTTCATGTCTTACATAGTTCACTTTTTCCAGAATCTGAATTTCACCTGCAGTTGTTCCAATTGAAACACCCGCTCTTTCAGGATCAATATTGTTTAAACCAACATTAGAATCCTCGATAGCAAGTTTTGCCGCTGCTATGGCAAATTGTGAAGCTTTGCCTATCTCCTGACCAGAACCATTACTTGAATAATTATCATACTTGAAGTCTTTAACTTCGCAGCCTTTATGTACCTTAAAGATGGAAGTATCAAATGCCTTAACCTCAGACACACCGGACGTTCCCGAGATTAATGCATCCCAGAATACATCTTTTTGGTTTCCGATAGGAGAAATCACACCTACTCCAGTAATTACAATTCTTTTGTCCATGGTTATTTACTTTACAAATATTGACACTTTCAACCCGTTAATGAATCTTTATTTGCAACACCAAAGCTCAAAGTTGCTTTTGTCACAATTTTGTCTCCCACTTTGGCTACTCCCTTAACTATTGCCGCACTGGAAATGACCTTTTCCACATCAATTTCCAGAACAAGTTGGTCTCCAGGAAAGACGGGCTTTGAGAAACGGACGTTCGCTGACGCCAGCAAAAAGACTTTGTCCTTATCCTTCTCAGCATCAAAACTCTTTTTAAAAAGTATGATCGAGGCTTGTGCCAGAGCTTCTATAATTAAAACCCCGGGCATTATGGCAAAATCAGGGAAGTGTCCTGCGAAGAAAGACTCATTACCAGAAATGTTTTTTAAACAAACAATTCTACTTTCTTTTTGAAGCTCAACAACTTTGTCAATAAATAAGAAGGGATATTTTTGAGGAACCAACTCTCTTACTTCCTCAAAGCTCAACATTTATAACAGCCTTTCGTCTTAATTGTTTTAGCCTGACCACTCCATGATTTGTGGTACAGGCACATCGATGAAAAAGCATTAAACACTATTTTTTTTCATTTTCTTCAAGGGTAGATCTTGTCATCTCAATTGTGGCATTCAGTGACGTAATATCTACGAGTTTTTCTTCCGGTATCTGAACCTTAAATTTCTTCTCTATAAGAGCCAGGATTTCCAGTGCCAATAAGGAATCTATCTCCAAATCCTTAAAAAAATCGGCATCTCTTTTCTCCCATATTTCACTCTCTTCCAGCTCTGTTACTTCAGCCACAATTGCAGTAATATCTTTTTCTAAGTTCTCTACAGACAATATCTTACCTCCTTAATAAGCAATCAGAAATCTACCTTTTATAGAAATACTAAACACACCATTAATAAAAGGGTATCAAG
>CAJXKT010000172.1 GCA_913055705.1 uncultured bacterium | reverse complement strand
GCGCACCGGTAGGAGTCGGGATGAGTATCTTCGGTAGCATCTCGAAATTATCCCTGATCTCTCTCATATATCTGGCCCTTACCGGATAACGTTCGCGGCCCTCAACAGTCCAGGTTATATTCTTACCTCCAATGGCAACCTCTATGACATCCTGAACATCACTCAGATTCACCCCGTATCTTGCAATTGCTTCACGGTTTATTTTAAACTCAATATATGGTTTACCAACTATGCGATCGGCTATCACGTCAACTGCTCCCGGTACCTGTTTTATTATAGATTCCAGTTGCAGGCCTATTCGTTCAATCTCCTTCAGGTCAGCGCCAAATATCTTTGCCCCCATCATTGCACGCAGGCCGGACTGGAGCATGATCACCCGTGTCTGTATCGGTTGAAGCCACGTGGGTGCAACGCCGGGCATATCCGTAGCCTCACGCAACTCCTCAAGAATCTCATTCTTTGTGATAGTTCTCTCCTCTAACCATATTAAACCCAGAATACTTTTCGTCCACCGTGGAATATACCAGTCTGAATACCATCTCTTCACAGTCACTTCTCTCCATTGGTCCTTTGGCTTCAGATTTACGATTGTCTCAATCATCGATGTTGGAGCCGGATCAAGCGCTGTCTCAGCCCTGCCCAGTTTACCAACAACCATGTCCACTTCCGGTATCTGCTTCATTAATATATCCTGCTTCTTCAAACCCTCCATTACCTCTGTCAGGCTCGCAGCAGGTAAGAACGATGGCATGTACAAAAGAGAACCTTCATCCAGAGACGGCATGAACTCACGACCGATACCGGGAAATTTGTGTTTAAGTGCAACCCAGGGGCTTATTTTGTTTACATCCAACATTACATAACTTAATCCCTTTTCAACCGGATAAGCTATCCGTCCCAGACCCAGCCATATAGAAACTCCACTAAAGACTATAAATGCGGGAATTATCAAAAAGATAACCTTGTGGGCAAGTATCCACCTGAGCGCAGGTTCATATACTGCGTGTATGCCCCGAGAAATAACGTTTTTCTCCATTGGCCTGAGGCGTTCCCTGCTCATAACATAAATAATCAATCCAATGAGCAAGCCTCCAACCGTTGAAAATATCCATGCTGAAGGTGTACCAACAGTTTCATATCTGCCAAATATCAGATACCGAATTATAAATATTAAACATATACCGGAAGAACCTCCAAGGATTATTGAAGTCTTCTTTCGCCAATTAACTTCCTTTAAAAACAGGTTACACAGCACCGGTACAACCGTTATGGCAATGATAACCGAAGCAAACAGGGCAAATGTCTTTGTGTACGCCAGTGGCTTAAAAAGCCTGCCTTCCTGACTCTGCATAAAGAACACAGGAATAAAGGAGACTATAGTAGTAGATACAGCCGTAATAATGGCACCTCCTACCTCTTTACCCGCGTCATAAATAACCTCTATTCGTGGTTTCGAACCATCAGACTCTGTCAGGTGCCGATAAATGTTCTCAGTCATTATTATGCCCATATCCACCAATGTACCAATGGCAATGGCTATACCTGAAAGGGACATAACGTTTGAATCAACACCAAGTCTATACATTGCTATGAATGCAATAATCACTGCCAGTGGCAGGGTCAGGGCTACTACAATAGAACTCCTGAAATGGAGCAGGAATATCGTTACAATGATTATGGTAATTATAATTTCCTCTGTAAGTGCTTCCTTCAGAGTACCAATAGTTTCATGAATAAGCTGTGTCCTGTCGTAAAACGGAACGATATGCACACCATCAGGCAGTCCGGGTTCTATCTCCCCAATCTTTCCATTAATCTTCTCAATAACTTTTAAAGGATTCTCTCCATACCTCATAGTTGCCACGGCACCCACAACCTCCGCCCCTTCCTTGTCAAGGGCACCGCGTCTGAAATCAGGTCCAAATGTAACTGTCGCCACATTCTTTATATACAGAGGAGTACCTTCCGTTGACTTGACCACTATGTTTTCTACATCTTTAATAGTCTTGATAAAACCGACACCCCGAATGATGTATTCCATTCCGTAATTTTCTATAACCTTGGCGCCAACATCAACATTAGACCTGCGTACGGCAGTATAAATATCCGACAACTTTACCCTGTGAGCACGCATCTTGTCCGGATCTACGTCTATCTGGTATTGCTTTACAAAACCACCAACAGATGCCACCTCAGAAATACCTTCAACTGCATTCAACTGATACCGCACGTACCAGTCCTGCAGAGAACGCAGCTCTCCCAGATTGTAGCCGGACTTTACTAAATCGGCATCTCCCAAAGGACATATTCCCGGTTCGCTAAAGACTCGCTTGAGTACTAATTCGTGGTCATGCTCAGGACAATCACCAGCCTCATCAAAAGCTATCGTAAAATCATCAGGACAGACAAAAACACCACCACCGTGATTCGGGCAGTAGTAACCATTTTCAACTGTGTACCAGAAAATCTGCCCGAGAGCAGTAGCGTCCGGCCCTAGAACGGGAACTACTCCATCCGGCAACCATCTTGTAGCAACATTGAGACGCTCCAACACCCTTGAACGTGCCCAGTAGAAATCTACATTATCCTTGAATATGACGTAAACTACGGAGAAACCAAAACCGGAATACGAACGGATTACCTTGATACCGGGAACCCCTTCCAGGCTGGTGGTTAATGGATATGTGACCTGGTCTTCCACAGTCTGCGGATCGCGGCCGGGCCAATCGGTAAATACTATTGACTGGTTTTCGCTTATGTCCGGGATTGCGTCTACAGGTATATTCTTAATACTATAATAGCCGGTTCCTATAACCAGTAAGGTTATAACCAGGACAATAAACGTATTTTCCAGGCAAAATCTTAGTAATCTATTAATCATTTTATTTCTTCCTTAATCGTACCGCATTTCAGCATACTAGACCCAAGATAAGGATTACGTATCCCTTCCTCTTTTTGCAGCCATGAGGCATCTGCCATAGGGCAGTAGTAAATGTAGGATTTTTCAGTACCCTTGATCTTTCCTTGCAAC
>CAJXKT010000171.1 GCA_913055705.1 uncultured bacterium | reverse complement strand
CTTATGCGTCAGCATATCAGTTTTATAAAGAATCGCATGGACAAGTATAAGAATAATGCATTGTCAATTGCTCGTAAACCACAATCTCTTCAGTATACAAAGGGTGTTTTATCAATAGAGGAATTTATTACGGCCAGTAACTATTTGGAGTTTCTCAGGGATGAGTATAAATATAAGGAGATCTTTATATGTAATTCTGCAGGCATTGTAATGTTAACAACTGAAAAAAGAATGATGGGCAAGGATATTTCCGGGGAAGACTATTTTGTTAAGGCAAAAGAAAATGATGTCTTTATCACTAATATAAAAAAGACAAAATTATTTACTTCGAATAAAGCTGTCAGGGAAAAACGTGATGTGCCAACAATGCTCGTTTCCGCTAAAGTTAAACACAGCACCGGGGATTTTGCAGGCGTGGTAATTCTCCGGGTAGACCTGGAGGATTTTAACAAGCTTATGCATAGCACTGAAATCGGTGCAAGCGGGGAAATGTATCTTGTCAATACCGATGGATTTTTAGTCACAGAATCACGGTTTGTGCATTTGCTAAAAAGGAAAGGCATGATAGAGGAAAGAACTGCTTTGGAACTAAAAGGTATTAATCCCAAAACAGGAAACTTGACAAAGGCAATTGAAGAGTGTAAGAGTGGCGAGGGATTTTCTGAATCGGAATATTATGACTACAGAGGAGTGTTTGTATTAGGTACCTGGGATTGGATTCCAGAGTATGAATGGGGAATAATTGTAGAGATTGACCTTACAGAGTCGTTCCATAAGAGTGCATCCTTTTGGGGAATCAAACAATATTTCTAATAAGAAAAGTGTCAGGTCTTGCTTGTCCCTGCCCTCGTCCGTACCAGCACGGGCGGGCGACTCATCATTCCCGCCAAAAGACTTGTCGGGCAAGCAGGCGGGGAGTGTTAAGATTTGTTTTTTTAGTGCTAATATGTGCCTTTTGCTCGCCCTCCCTGCCTGTCGGCAGACAGGGTGTCTGTCTATTGTCTTTTCAATCTTCAATCGTAAATCTTTTTACCTCTCTCCCATCATCTGCACCACCACATTACGCTTTCGCGGGCGATTATCAAAATCTATCACAACTATCTGCTGCCATGTTCCCAACAGGAGCTTGCCATTATCAAAAGGTACTGTGAATGAAGACCCCAGCATGGCCGCACGAACATGAGCATATCCATTGCCATCTCCCCAGGCTGCATCATGATGATACGTAACCCCGGTTGGAGCCATTTTTTCAAAGGCCTCGGGCAAATCCTTCAGTAAACCCGGCTCGTACTCAATAGATGTGATTCCTGCCGTAGAACCAGAAACAAAAACAGTAAGGCTGCCGTTCTTTAGTTCTGATTCCTCCAGGACCTGTTCCACCTGTTGCGTAATATCTACTATGTCTGTGTGCCCACGCGTGGATATTTCTACATAACCGGTTAAAACCTTCATAATATTTTATAGTAAAGGTAAATATGCAGTTACTTCTTCAAGAACGAAAATCCAGTGTCCTGTCAACATCAACTTTTCGATAATCATAACACTGAAAATCCCATAACTCAACCTGCAAATCAGAGTTAAAATAAAACTATTGACTGCTGATTAAACCTTTTAGATAATGTACAAAAACAATTTACTCTTTTGACTCATTTCCATTCATATAATTAAAAGGAGGTAAAAATGGCTCTTGTACCCATGAAACTCATACTCGACGAAGCTAATAAAGGCGGTTACGGTGTTGGTGCTTTTAATGTTAATAATATGGAGCAGCTTCAGGCAATCTGTGATGCTGCAGCAGAGACAAGTTCTCCCGTAATTATTCAGGTAAGCAGGAATGCACTTCAGTATGCCGATAAAGGCCTGTTGGCAGCTATGGTCAGATATATGGCAGAAGAAAAATATCCCCACATTCCAATGTCCCTTCACCTCGATCACGGACCGGATATTGAGACAATAAAGGAATGCGTTGCACTTGGCTTTACGTCTGTAATGATAGACGGTTCTCTTGATTACAGCACAAAAGACGAAAAGGGATCACATCCGGTTCGTTCTTTCGACGATAATGTAGCAATAACAAAAGAGGCTGTAGAAATCGCCCATGAAGCGGGAGTAACAGTTGAAGGTGAGATCGGCACCCTGGGAGGCATTGAAGATGATACTGTAGCGGGAGGCGTTCACCTTACAGAACCTGAAGAAGCGGAAGAATTCGTTAAACAGACAGGTATAGATGCATTGGCGATAGCTATCGGTACTTCCCACGGTGCATATAAGTTTCCTGTAGGTACTGAAGCCAAACTCGCACTTGATATTGTTGACGACGTACATTCCCGGTGTCCTGATATCAGCCTCGTAATGCACGGAAGCTCTTCTGTACCGGCACACATGGTTGAGGAAGTCAATAAATACGGCGGAAAAGTACCCAATGCCGTCGGTATTCCAACTAACATGATTCAGGATGCCATAGGCAGAGGTATGCGGAAGGTTAACATTGATACAGATGGCCGTCTGGCAATTACGGCTGCTATCCGTAAAGTCTTTGTAGAAAAACCGGCCGCTTTTGATCCAAGACAGTACTTGGGTCCGGCAAGAGACGCCGTTCGTACGTGGATTATAGAAGAGATGAAGGCGTTTGGTACAGCCGGGCATGCAGGAGACTACAAGCCTGTTACGCTTGATGATATGAAAAAACTATACGCTGCAGGTTAGCTTTTTTTAAAAAAAACCACTAAAAACCGCCAAAAACCAGTTTATTATTGACAATAAAAACCATTATTGATAAATTTTATGCCTTTCATTAATTTTTGATACAGGCTTATAGGTCGGAACTTTATTAATATGTTGGTTGTAGATAAATCAAAAGAGGCATTCAGGGAAGCCTTAAAAAGCATTCCCGGCAGTGTAAACAGCCCCGTAAGGGCGTTTGGAGCAGTAGGAGGTAATCCTCTATTTATAGAATCAGGTCATGGTTGTTATCTCAATGACATTGATGGTAATAGATATGTAGATTATGTACTTTCCTGGGGCCCATTAATTTTAGGGCACCTTGATAAGTCAGTTGTAAAG
>CAJXKT010000170.1 GCA_913055705.1 uncultured bacterium | reverse complement strand
TTGACGGAAAAAAATATGAAAAAGCTTCGATCTTTCAGCAGGAATGGGGCAATAAATTAATATCACAATTAAATATAAAAGGGGATGAAGATGTTCTTGATCTTGGGTGTGGAAATGGTTTATTGACTGCAAATCTTGCTAGACTTGTACCAAACGGTAATGTTATTGGTGTTGATGCGTCTGAGGGAATGATAGAAGTTGCAAAAGAAAAAGAGGAAAATAATCTTAAGTTCTTACTGATGGATTTAAATGAAATTGATTTAAATCGTCAGTTTGACTTCATTTTTTCTAACGCAACATTACACTGGATTAAAAACCACAACCGGCTATGGACGAAAATACATAAGCTTCTAAATCCCAATGGGTTTGTCCGGTTTAATTTTGCTGCAGATGGCAACAGCTCACATTTTAATAAAGTAATAAAAGAAACTATTGTATCTGAAGAATATAGAAAATATTTCTCCGGATTTCAATGGCCCTGGTATTTGCCGTCAGCTGATGAATACGAAAATTTCCTGAAGGATTTTGCGTTCTCTGAATTGAATGTCTGGGAAGATAACGAAGACAGGTTTTTTCCTGATAAAGAAGCTGTGATTTGGTGGGTCGATCAGCCGCAGATTGTTCCTTTCCTGGAAAATATTCCTGAGGACAAAAAAGAATTATTTAGAGAGATTGTGATAGAACAAGTGTTCAAAGAAATTTTACAGGAAACCGGGCGATGTTTTGAAGAATTTAGAAGGATGAATGTATTGGCTAGAAAGTAAGATGTAGGTTAAAAGCGAATATCGAACAAGGAATTTCGAATGACGAATGACCAGTTACTAATTACGAATAACTAATAACAAATAACCACTTACGATTCTTCATCAACAGCGTCGGCCAGAACGACTACGCTGTTTTTTCTCACCTCTATGAAACCTCTTTCCATAGAAAAGTTGACTTCTTTATCACCGGGCTCAGTAATTTTAAACGGGCCCGGTTCAAGAGTGGTGACAAGGGGGCAATGATGTGCAAGGACACCCAGATACCCACTTGTACCATGGGCTAGTATAGCAGTTACTTCATTAGTATATACTGTCTTCTCAGGAGTGATAACATCTAAATTAAATGTTTTTTCAGCCATAGATCTATGTTAATTCCAAATAGAAGGTTTGCGATTTTAATTTTCTTTTAATGTCCGATCTATACTATGCCTTCGCCATCTCTTTTGCCTTTTCTACAACCTCTTCTATACCGCCTACCATATAGAAAGCCTGCTCGGGTAGTTCGTCGTGTTTACCATCAATCACTTCCTTCATCCCTCTGACGGTATCCTCAATCTTAACATACTTTCCTTTTATACCGGTAAACTGTTCTGCAACAAAGAATGGCTGCGACAGGAATCTCTGTATCCTTCTGGCCCTTCCTACAGTAAGTTTATCTTCTTCTGACAACTCTTCCATGCCCAATATGGCAATGAAGTCCTGCAAATCATTATAGCGCTGCAAAATCCTCTGCACTTCCCTGGCAGCTTCATAGTGTTCCTGTCCTACTATATGAGGGTCAAGAATACGAGAGGTTGACTGTAAAGGGTCAACTGCAGGATATATACCCATCTCAGCAATTTGCCTTGAGAGCCAGATTGTAGAGTCCAGATGCGGGAAGGTGGCAACAGGTGCAGGGTCGGTAAAGTCGTCCGCAGGTACATAAATAGCCTGCATCGAAGTTATAGAACCTTTCTTGGTAGATGTAATCCTCTCCTGAAGGTCTCCCATCTCATTAGCTAATGTAGGCTGATAACCAACTGCAGAAGGCATTCGTCCCAATAAAGCAGATACTTCTGAACCTGCCTGCACAAAACGAAAGATATTGTCAATGAACAGTAATACATCCTGCCCCTCAGAATCCCTGAAATACTCTGCCATGGTAAGTCCTGACAAGGCAACCCTCAATCTTGCACCCGGAGGTTCGTTCATCTGTCCAAATACAAGAACGGTTTTATCCAGCACGCCGGATTCCTTCATTTCAAGCCAGAGGTCATTTCCCTCTCTCGTTCTTTCACCCACACCGGAAAAGACTGAGAATCCTCCATGTTCACTGGCGATACTTTTGATAAGCTCCATAATAAGAACGGTTTTCCCTACACCCGCACCGCCAAACAGACCAACCTTTCCACCTTTTGCAAAAGGAGCAAGGAGGTCAACGACCTTCAGGCCGGTCTCAAATACTTCGGTTGTCGACTCTCTCTCCTCAAACGAAGGCGCCTGACGATGAATGGGATAACGTTCTTTTGTTTTAACTTCACCAATTGTGTCTAACGGTTCGCCCAACAGGTTAAATATTCTACCCAGGACTTCCGGACCTACAGGCACCGATATTGGTCCACCTGTGTCAATAACTTTCATTCCCCTTACCAACCCGTCTGTGGGCGCTAGTGCAACACATCTGGCAGTATCATTACCTATATGTTGTGCTACCTCTGCAACGAGACTTATATTTCTTTTTTTATCCTCGATTTTTATGGCATTTCGTATGGGAGTAAGATTCCCCGGGGGAAACCTTACATCTACCACGGGACCTATTATTTGTACCACTTCCCCTTTCTTCAACGTAATTACCTCTCTTTCCTTACCATACAACTATATAAAATTGTTAATTTATTTTGCTAATGCTTCAGAACCGGAAACAACTTCAAGCAGCTCCTTGGTGATAGCCTCCTGTCTGGCCCTGTTATATGTCTGCGTAAGTTCGCCTATTATTTCTTCGGCATTCTCTGACGCTGCAATCATCGCAACTCTTCGTGCCGCGAATTCAGACGTTAATGATTCGAAAATTGCCTGGCGTAATTGGGATTCTATATACCTGGGCAGAAGATTTGAAAAAATCGCCTCTGATGACGGTTCTAAAATGTAGCCTCCCATCATACTCTTTTCTTCTTCATTTTCTTCAGAGTCGGTTTCAATACTTCCTATTGGCAACAGCCTGAACCTGGTAGGTACCGATTTCATCACGGTCTTGGATTTAGTGAAGAACAGGTGTACTTCATCAAAAACACCATCTTCAAAATCGTTTATGATCTTTGCGGCTATTTCCGTTATCTTGTTGTCACCAATCTGCAATGATGAGATTCCTAATTGCTCTACTGTTTCTGTAT
>CAJXKT010000169.1 GCA_913055705.1 uncultured bacterium | reverse complement strand
AGCTATGAATATAACACTTGATAATATCCTTTGCAAGCAATTTCTGGCTATTGTCATGCCTTAATACGTCTTCTCCGGGTCAAAGACCTTTTCCTCTATTATTTCGATATTATCGGATTTATTGTTGTACTTTCTGTAGTAACACGACATATAGCCGGCATGACAGGCAGCAACTTTTTGTTTAACCTTAATAACGAGTGACTTGCCCTCACAATCAAAGAAAACCTCTTCTACTGATTGTGTATGGCCTGAAGTCTCGCCCTTAAGCATTAATCTATTCTTTGAGCGTCGAAACACATGTACTTTACCAGTTTCTATAGTCTTCTCCAGTGCATCCTGATTCATAAAGCATAGTGTTAAAACCCTGTTATCTGTTACGTCAACGATAACGGCCGGTATAAGGCCTTTATCGTCAAATTTCACATTAGTTAATAGCTGCATCTTCCCTCCCGGTTAATATTCTCTCTTCTGATTTTGATTCATTCTTTTTAATCTCTTTGTATAGCTCGGTTGCAGATTGCCTGGGATCTTCAGATTGAAGTATGGCGGATATAACGGCGATACCATCAGCACCGTTTTCCAGTACACTGCTTACGTTATTTTCGTTAATACCACCTAACGCAATAACCGGAATACCTATTTCCTCTTTGATCTTACCTATTTTCTCAGTCCCCAACGGCTCTACAAAGTAATCTTTATATGCTGTATCAAATATTGGACTGATGGTAACGTAATCTGCACCTGAATTTTCTGCCTCTTCTGCTTCCTGTAGATTATGCGCAGAAAAGCCAATCATCTTATCATGCCCTATCATCGTTCTGACCGTTTCTATGTCCATAGACTGCCAGCCGAGGTGCACACCGTCTGCATCAACGGCAAGCGCTATATCAACCCTGTCATTAATTACCAGGTTCGCACCTTTCTCCCTTGTTATTTTACGAATCTCACTTGCCAGATCATATAATTCGACACTGCTCAGGTCTTTTTCCCTCAACTGAACAGTTTCAACTCCCCCATCAATGGCCTGGCTTATTATGTCAACAAGTTTTGCTTCGCAGATGTTCCTGTTAGTTATCAAAATAAATCCTAATCCCTTGTTTGAGCTTATCGCCATTCTTATACCTTGAATTCAATCTTTACGCCAAGTAGTTTTTTGAACTTTCGAAGTAGAGGTTTAGCAACTTCTGCGTTATACTCAGTCACCTGTTTAGGTGCCCTGCCAATAAAATTCTTTGGATTTAAGATATCAGCTAACTTGTCTTTAATTGTTGCAAAATCTTCATCTCTTTTGATTCTCTCCATAAAATCATTTTCCGCACCTTTTTCTTTGACAAGTGTAGTAGTCTCCATTGAATATTTACGTATTTTTTCATGGAGTTTCTGTCGGTTTCCACCTGCCTTAACGGCCTCCATCAATATACTTTCCGAGGCTAAAAAGGGTAGTTCCTCGTTAACACGCCTCTCAATCACCTTTGGGTATACAGTTAAGCCTCTGACAACACCAAGAACAATATCCAGCATTGCATCAGTCGCAATAAACATTTCCGGCAGTACAAGCCGTCTGTTTGCAGAATCATCAAGTGTTCTCTCAAACCACTGAGCCCCACTCGTAAGGTCTGTATTCACACTATCACAAATTATGTACCGGGCCAAAGCGGTTACCCTTTCACAACGCATAGGGTTTCGTTTATACGGCATGGCGGAAGAACCTATCTGCTTCTTTCCAAACGGTTCTTCAATTTCTTTCAAATTATGCAGAAGCCTGAGATCATTTGCAAACTTATGCGCAGATTGAGCAATACCCGATAAAACATCTGAAATCTGACTGTCAATCTTTCTGGTATATACCTGGCCAGCAACAGGAAGGATTTTATCAAATCCCATTTTCTTTGATACCTGCTGATCAAGCTGTTTTACCTTTTTTTCATCTCTATTGAATAGAGCCATAAAGCTATTCTGTGTGCCTATAGTACCCTTAGCACCTCTGAATCTTAAATTATCTATCCGGTTTTCCAGATCTTCTATATCAAGAATAAAGTCCTGCATCCACAGACATGCCCTTTTTCCAACAGTCGTAAGCTGAGCCGGCTGATAATGTGTGTATCCCAAAGTAATCAAGTTTTTATTTTTGCTGGCAAAGACAACCAGTGCATCAATGACATTAACAAGTTTTTTCAACAGGATATTCATACCATTTTTCATGAGAATCAAATCCGCATTATCCTGTACAAATGCACTTGTTGCACCTAAATGAATTATCGGACTTGCGGCAGGACATTGATCACCAAAAGCATGAACATGTGCCATTACATCATGTTTCACCCTGATTTCATGTTTCCTTGCCGCATCAAAGTTTATCTTGTCCCGGAATTTTTTCATTTCATCAATCTGCTTCCGTGAAATCGCTTTAATCCCAAGAGCTTTTTCTGTTTCCGCTAACGCAATCCAAAGTGCTCTCCATGTGCTATATTTCAATTGATCTGAGAAATTGTAGCTCATCTCATCGCTTGCATATCTCTCTGCAAGCGGACTCTGGTATTTATCATATTTACTATTCTTTTTCTTCTTCATCCCACACCTAATCCTGACTTTGTAAACAACGCCTCAAATCTATAACCTTTACTCTCAATTCCCTCTCTTGCACCCTCTTCCCTATCAACTACATAAAGAATACTCGATACTTTTGCTCCTGCTTGCTCGACGGCCTCTGCCGCTAACAATGCCTGTGCACCGGTAGTTGCAATGTCCTCAACAATAACAACCTTGTCATCAGAAGTCATGTCTCCTTCTATTGCCCGGTCTATACCATACCCTTTCTTACCTTTTCTTACAATAACGAAAGGCAGGCCTGTCTTGAGAGAGAGTGCTGTTGCAAGGGGTACACCACCCAATTCCATCCCGGCTATTCTCGAGACATCACTATTAAGCATCTTCCCCATACCCTCTGCAATAGCATCCAACAGTTTTGGACGGGTTTCAAATGCGTATTTGTCGAATATATATGTACTACTCCTGCCGGAGCTTAAAATAAACTCTCCCTCTTTATACGAAGTCACAGTTATTTCCCTGCCCAATTGTTTTAAGTCCATATCGTACCGTTTTAATGTTAGTTAAAATAAAAAAGGCCATCTTCTACAAAGATGGCTTTTAT
>CAJXKT010000168.1 GCA_913055705.1 uncultured bacterium | reverse complement strand
GTTTATCCCTTTATCTTATGAATCCTATTTTCGGCAAATCGCGCAGTATGAAATCTTCAAACTTTACGTCTGTTTTAGCCAGTGAATAAATTATCCTGTTCATCCTGCAGAAGTGCCTCAGGCGCTGGTTGTGTTCTTCCATGGAAGCTTTGTATTTCCTTAGATTTGCTTCTGATAGGTTTATGTTCATCTTTTTGTTTGTCTCTACATCAACTACCTGCCTTCTTTTTTCCTTTCCAAACGGGTTCAGTTCATTTGCCCCCAGGATTTGTATGACCTTTATATCAAAGTTCTTAAATCTCAAGAAATTAAGTCCCTTTGTATAGATTTCCGGTTTCATCATAAAATCCGATATAACAACAACCGTGCCTCTTCTTCCCTTTACCTCATATATGTATTTTGAAATGTAATCAACAAAGTCCAGTTCGCCTTGTGGCGTAACCTTATTTAGAAAATCTGCTATCACAAATATATTCGCTTTCTGCTGGAAGAAAGGAGTCCTGTTTCCAGAAACCTTGTCTGTATCCGCCATTGTTGCTAACCTTACACTGTTCTTACTTGACAAGGCTATATAGCTCAGGGCGATTACAAGATCTTTAGCATAATTAAATTTCTTGTCCTCTTCGGGATACAGCATAGATCGGCTCACATCGAACAAGATGTGAACAGATAGTTCCTCTTCCTCCTTGAAGGTCTTTACTAACAGTTTGTCAAGGCGTCCATAAATATTCCAATCTATGTATCTGAAATCATCTCCGGGAAGATACTCCTGATAATCGGCAAATTCAATACTTGTCCCCTTCTTATTGACTGCCTCATAATTGCCCTTCCTGACCCCAGCATAAGTTTTCTTACATTCAATACAGAGAGATTCGAGTTTTCTCAGGAATTTGGCGTCAAAAATGTCTCCAAGTGCGGAACCGGTTTCACCCATATCTACTTCTCTATTTTATCTAATATTTTTTCTATAATGTGTTCAGACTTTATATTATCTGCATCAGCCTCAAAATTTAAGAGTATTCTATGATTCAGTGCCGACACAGCGACCTTATCGACATCTTCAAAACTTATATTAGCCCTGTCATCTAAAAGGGCATTTACCTTTGCCGCTAAAACTATAGCCTGTGCACCACGAGGACTTGCCCCAAAGGTTATGTACCGTTCTGTGTAATCTGTAACGGCACCTTCATCAGGCTTTGGATTACTTGTGTCTCTGCTGTTTGGATGAGTTGCCAGTACAATGCCGGTGATATAGTCTTCCACTTTTGACGAAACGAGAACATCTCTTACCAGCTTTCTCATTTCAGCAACCCTTTTTACGGCTGAGCTGGATTCAAAAACCGGCTTAATAGCGTAGCTTACATTGGCAGTTGTTTGTCTCAGAATACCTTTCAGTTCATCAAATTTCGGAAAAGATATGTTCAATCTGAAGAAAAACCTGTCCATCTGTGCTTCCGGCAATGTATAGGTACCTTCCATCTCTATAGGATTCTGAGTTGCCATAACGAAGAATGGGTCTTTCAATCTATACGTTTTTCCTCCAACTGTGACTTGCCTTTCCTCCATAGCTTCCAGCATAGCCGATTGTGTCTTTGGTGTAGCACGATTGATTTCGTCTGCAAGAAGAATATTAGTAAAAAGAGGGCCTGGTGAAAATTCGAATTCCTTTCTGCCATCACCCCTATCTACAACTATCTGCGTACCGGTTATGTCTGCCGGCATTAAATCCGGTGTAAATTGTATTCTCTTAAAACCAAAGCCAAGTACTTTACTTAAAGACTTTACAAGCAGGGTCTTCCCCAGGCCCGGAACACCTTCAAGAAGTACGTGTCCATTTGCAAAGAAAGCTATTAAGATTTTCTTTACAATGTCTTTATTCCCTACTATTACTTTGCCAATCTCTTCACTAATGCGGTTATAATCTCTTTTGAATTTATCTATTTCCTTCTTTATGCCAGCAACATCATCACTTCTATCTTTATTTGTCACTTTTTACTCCTTATCAGAATGTATCTTCTTGATAATATCTTCATACTCTAATGGTATCGAAGTCTTTCTCATTGCGTCATCTTCCGCCTGTTCTTCGCTTAATTTTACCGTTTCATCATAACCTACAGTGGGAAGTTTTCTTCTTTTTGCAGTAACAGGTTCTCCCTTGCCGGTGGATATAGTTTCTCTTGCCGTTCCGAGTTCGTCTTTGGTTCCCTCTACTTTCAATTCCATTTTTTCAGCGCCTTCAGATGTCACAATCTTTTCCGGTTCAGAAGAATATAACTGCTCTCCGGGTTTATCTCCACCTGGCACAGCCATTTCACCTATTTCTCCCAATTTCTCTTTTACCTGCTCCTGGATACTTGTCCCGGTATCCCCATTTTCCTGTTTGCTTGTATTCCCCATACTCCTGATCTCATCCATAATATCACCAATATCCATTCCCATTTTCTTTTCCAAAGAAGAGATCTGGCCGGACAAACTTGCCATTTGACTTGCGATCATATTTTTCAGATCAGCACTGCTCAGCGCTCCAATACCACTACCTCCACCTCCACTCTTGCTGCTTCCGCTCTGGTCCTGACCTTGTCCAGCTACTTTCTGCATAGAATCTCCGGCTCCCTCAGCAGACTCGCCCTGTCCCATATCGCCGCTTTTGCCTGCCATTTGTGAAGGTGCTTCTCCGCCTGGCCCTTCACCTTTATCACCCTTGTCTCCGCCTGAACCTTGCTGTTTTTGTGAGTCCTCTGACCCTCCAGGTTCTGTACCTGCTTCTTTTCCCTCACCCTTTGCTAGCATAGCGTTACCTGCACTTTGTGAACCTTCCTGGCCACCCTGGGATTTCTGGTCTGATTGTTCTGTACTATCCGCTCCTGCTCCTCCTGACTCTTTATCCTGCCCGGATGCAAGCTCAGTTCCGCTTTGTGTTTCTTCCTGGCCACTCTGGCTTCCACTTGTTGTCTGTTCGGTACCTTCCGTTCCAGCTCCTCCCGACTCTTTATCCTGACCGGATGCAAGCTCAGTTCCGCCTTCACCCTGTGATTCTTCCTGGCCACCCTGACTTCCACTTGTTGTCTGTTCGGTACCTTCCGTTCCAGCTCCTCCCGACTCTTTATCCTGACCGGATGCAAGCTCAGTTCCGCCTTCACCCTGTGATTCTTCCTGGCCACCCTGACTTCCACTTGTTG
>CAJXKT010000167.1 GCA_913055705.1 uncultured bacterium | reverse complement strand
AATAAAGACGGGATAAAGGTCTTACTCAAAAAATTAGAACAGGACGGGTTTTTCAAGCAAGGCAGACGAACATGAAATTTTTATTGTTATTATGTGGATAAGCATACTAACAAATAGCTCATGTGAGTAAAGTATCTGGAGAAATATCTTATGTGTGGTATTGCCGGATTTATAACATTAGAATCTTTTAATAAAGATGATTTAATTACGAATGTCAGTCGCATGACTCAAACGTTACTGTCACGCGGACCTGATGATAGTGGAGTTTGGGTGGATGAGAAAGCGGGCATTGCGTTGGGTCATCGGCGTTTGTCAGTTATAGACACTTCTTCCGGTGGTCATCAGCCTATGGAATCTCTATGTGGCCGTTACGTAATATCTTATAATGGAGAGGTATATAATTTTAAGTATTTACGCCACGACCTGGCAAATGCTGGACATATATTTCGAAGTCATTCTGATACGGAAGTAATGCTCGCCGCAATTACAGAGTGGGGTATTGAAAATGCTGTGAAACGATTTATTGGGATGTTTGCCTTTGCGCTATGGGACAGGAATGAAGGTGTGCTTTATCTGGTACGTGATCGATTAGGTATTAAACCTTTATATTACAGCATAATGGGTGAATCTATTGTTTTTGGATCTGAGCTAAAAGCTCTTACGGCTTTACCCTCTTTCCGAAAAGAAATTGACAGGAATGCTCTCACTTTGATGTTACGCTATAATTATATTCCGGCGCCTTATTCTATTTATGAGAATGTATATAAACTTTTACCAGCTACTATTGCTACCATTAGGCACAGGTATCCGGGTGCAGGAAGGAGTTCGCTGAAGTCGCTGTCTTTGGAAACAAAAGTATATTGGTCTGCTAAACAAATTGCTGAAGACGGAGCAATAAATTCTTTTGATCATTCTGATAAAGAAGCTGTAAAAGAACTTGATTCTTTATTGCGTAAATCCGTTAAATCTCGAATGATTTCGGATGTTCCTCTTGGAGCTTTTCTTTCCGGTGGAATTGATTCTTCAACGGTTGTGGCTCTGATGCAAGCTCAAAGTGAACGTCCAGTTAAAACATTTAGTATCGGATTTAATGAGGACGGTTATAACGAGGCAAAGTACGCTAAAGCAGTAGCAAAGCATTTGGGTACTGATCATACGGAATTATATGTCACATCTGAAGAAGCATTGGCTGTTATTCCCCAACTACCTGTTTATTATGATGAGCCGTTTGCTGACGTTTCTCAGATCCCTACTTTTCTGGTCTCCCGGCTTGCGAGGAAGCATGTAACAGTTAGCCTGTCAGGTGATGGCGGGGATGAAAATTTCAGTGGATATGAACGCTATTCTTTTGGAAAATCCTTATGGCAGAAGACGGGATGGATGCCTGCAAGTGTTCAAAAAAGTTTTGCAATCATGTTAAGGACACTCTCATCTGAGACGTGGGATAAGCTTTTTAGCAGATTCTCTATGGTAATCCCAAAACATTTAAGACTGACAACACCGGGTGATAAGATTCACAAGCTATCTTATATTCTTGGAGGTAAAAGTCCCGATGAAATGTATTATCGCACGATTTCCTTCTGGAAGGAACCAACAAAGATTGTTAGAAATTCTTCCGAGCCTCTCACTGTTATTACTGATAAATCACAATGGGCTAAAGTGCCTGGTATGACGGAAAGGATGATGTTTTTGGATCTTGTTAGTTATCTGCCTGATGATATTCTTACAAAGGTTGACAGGGCAAGTATGGCGGTAAGTTTAGAGGTGCGAGTACCGTTGTTGGATCACAGAGTAGTAGAGTTTGCGTGGAAAGTCCCATTAACGATGAAGATAAGAAACGGGCAGGGAAAATGGCTATTGAGACAGGTGCTTTATCAGTATGTTCCAAAAGAATTAATAGAACGTCCTAAAATGGGATTTGGAGTTCCTATCGATACCTGGCTTCGAGGTCCACTGAGGGATTGGGCAGAAAGTTTGTTAGATAAAAGCAGACTTCAAGGTGAGGGCCATTTTAATTATGGGCCAATAAGGAATAAATGGGAAGAACACCTGTCCGGTAAGAGAAATTGGCAGTATTATCTATGGAGTATTTTAATGTTTCAGGCATGGCTGGAGAATAATTAACCATACCGAGGAAAGAGGTCATGTTGTTAGTACTGATTATCTTATCTGAATGCCATTTCCTGGTAAAATATATAAATATTAGATTTTTATATGGAGCATAAAAAAATAGTATTTGTTGCTAATACAAGTTGGTATCTTTATAATTTCCGCCTTTCTCTTTTGAAAGAAATGGTTGCTCGCGGCTGGAAAGTCTTTGCTATAGCGCCTCAGGATAAATATTCTCAATATTTTGAAATACATGGAATAAGTTTTGTTCGTTTAATAATTTCTCGTAGAGGAATAAATCCGTTTAAAGAGTTACTTACAATATGGCGAATTTATGTAATATACAAGAGATTGCAACCGGATTTTATTCACCTTTTTACTCCTAAAATGGCGATTTATGGTTCTTTTGCCGCACGCCTTGCTGGCACAAAGAATGTTGTGAGTTCAATTACTGGTCTTGGCTATGCGTTTATTAATAAAGGGATTTTGCATTTTATAGTGAGAGCAATGTATAAAGTAGCATTTCAAGGAGTGTCACAGGTTATTTTTCAGAATTCGAATGATAAAGAAATGTTTTTGCGGTATAAATTAATTTCTCTGGAAAGAGCTCATTTGGTTCATGGATCAGGCGTTAACACTGAATATTTTACATCTCCTGTAAATGGAAAACGGTTAAATGATAATATCACTTTTGCTTTAATTTCTCGTATGTTATGGGACAAAGGTGTCGGTGAATTTGTTGAGGCCGCTAAGTCTACCAAAAGAAACTTACCAACGGTCAAATTTTTACTTGTTGGTAGTCCTGATTATGGCAATCCAAATACGGTTCCTGAAAAATATCTGGAAGAACAAAATGCGAATGGCTGCATAGAATGGATAGAACATGTTGATGATGTAAAACCATTTATTGTAAAATCAGATGTTGTCGTTTTGCCATCTTATAGGGAGGGATTGCCAAAAGTGTTACTTGAAGCTGCTTCCTGTGGACGTGCAATAGTTGCTACAGATGTGCCTGGCTGCAGGGAAATTGTTGAACATGGTATTAACGGTCTACTTATTCCGCCAAAGGATGCTAATTCATTGGCGGAAGCGATGTTAAAATTGGTGAATGATCCTGAGT
>CAJXKT010000166.1 GCA_913055705.1 uncultured bacterium | reverse complement strand
TTTCTGGACGAGATGCAGCGCTGTGAACAACTGGGGCTGAAAATGCTGAACTTTCATCCGGGCAGCCATCTTAACAAAATCCCGGAGGATGCCTGTCTGAAGAGAATCGCAGAGTCGATTAACATCGCCCTGGACAAAACTAAAGATGTTTCGGCAGTTATAGAAAATACTGCCGGACAGGGTACCAATATGGGTTTCCGGTTTGAGCAACTGGCTTCTATTATAGATAACGTTGCGGATAAAAAGAGAGTAGGGGTCTGCCTCGATACATGTCATACTTTTACCGCCGGTTACGATATTAGAACAAAAAAGACTTTTAAGGCGACAATGGATGAGTTTGAAAAAGTAGTGGGGTTCAAATATCTAAGCGGAATGCACCTGAATGATTCCAAACCTGACCTGGGCGCCCGTGTGGATCGACACCAGAGCATTGGGAAGGGAAAGCTGGGAGTGGAACCGTTCCGGTTTATTATGAATGATAAACGCTTTGAAGAGATTCCCATGGTGCTGGAGACAATCGATGAAACGATCTGGGCGGAGGAGATAAAGCTGTTATATAGTCTTGAAAAATGAAAATAATCTTTTTCACCGCTCCCCGGACAAAAGACGCCGAGGACAAGAAAGAGCGCAGAGAAAAAAATTCAAATAATGAAAAGAAACATATTAAACATTCTTGCAATACACGTTTTGCTTATTGGAATGACCTGCTTTGCGTGCAGTGCTGATGAGTTAGAGGATCAGGCTTTGTCTCTGTTTGGAGAGACTCAGAATGCTTCGGTCTTCTATCTTGATAACGGAATGGAGGTAATTCTCGTTGAAAATCATGCCAGTCCCATGATAACGGCATTTACGATCGTCAAGACCGGAAGCCGCAACGAAGATGCGGCAACAAACGGGTCCGCACACTTCCTTGAACATATGCTTTTCAACGGTACGAAGAACCGTACCCAGCAGGAGCTTTATAACGAAATGGATTATTATGGCGGTTATAATAATGCCAGTACAGGTCCTGATTATACCGACTTCATGATACTGATGCCGAGGGAGTATATTGAACAGGGGATGGACATCCAGGCAGATATGCTTTTCAACTCAACTCTTCCGCCTGAAAAAATCGAAAAAGAGCGTGGCATCGTGATCGAAGAGATTGGTAAGGGCGCAGACCGCCCGACAACTCAGGCGCACAACCACTTCTTACGGAATTTATATTCAGCCACGCCTTATGAAAGGCCAGTGCTCGGAACCGCCTCCACAATAACTCACCTTAAGCGTGATGATGTGCAGGCGTATTATCATACCTGGTACGTGCCTAACAATATGACGTTGATGGTAATCGGCGATTTTGCCGTCACAGAAATGGTAGAACTTGTCAGGGAGAAGTACGGCCCGTATCCTGCCGGCCATCTACCGGAACATAAGCCTGTCCTGCTGTTACCTCCAAAGGCGCTGCGGATTGCCAGAGCGAATGGTATGGGAAAATTTCCTGACGATCGACAGTATCTTAATATGGGTTTCATATTGCCGGCGCCTGCGTCAGAGGATTTCTTTTCGTTACAGATGCTGGCCGAGTTTCTTGGCGGTAAGAAGGACTCTGTCCTGGACGTCTTGTTCGAACAGGATTCCAATAAAGACCTGGTCAATTTAATCAATGCGAGCGTGTCATTTAACAGTGATTTCTCAACTCTGCAAATCTCCGCAGAACTTCCATTAAATATCGATGTTGATCGGGTTGTAGACTTAATCTTAAATGCAGTACGAGATATGGCAGTAAAACCTGTTCCAATGGATGAAATTCAACCGATATTAATATCAAGGGCTACGGGTGAAATTTACCTGCAGGAAAAACTGCACTACTATGCCATGATGAAGTCGAGCTATCTTGCCGCCGGTGGTTATACCTTTCTCCGTGGATACATGGACAGCATAATGCAGGTAACACCTCAATCGATTCAGGACGCTGCATTGCAATATCTGAAATCCCAGTTGCCGGTCGTCACATTAATGTCACCTCCCGCAAAGTCGTCCGGAGCCGCCACAGGTCAAACACCAAACCGATATCATATGGAGACGCTTGAGAACGGGATGACAGTTGTTGTAAAGGAGAACCATGACAGCCGTGTTATCGGCGTGCACCTGGCGGCAAAAGGTAGAAGCCTGTGCGAAGGAAAAGAAAAGTGGGGGATGACAGAGGTTTTACAGCGAATGCTGCTTGAAGGAGGAACGGTAAACCATCCCGGAGAGAAATTGTATCATTCACTTGAATCCGTCGGTGCCGAGTTAAAACTTCACGATAATCCGAATATTCCTTATGACGATTATTACAATTCACCACGCTTTGCTTTCATGAGATTGAAGGTTGTAGATTTCTTTTTTGAAGAGGGCCTCAGATTACTTGCAGAGATGGTATCACAGCCTCAGCTTACAAAGGACGCTTTTGAACAGGCCAGAAAAATGGTCATCTCATTATCTACCACAGCAGCGTCAAGTACACCTAAGGTTGCCGGCAGAATGTTGTATGACAATCTGTTTGTTACGAACCCGGGATTTGGATGGACACTTGGTAATGCGAAGGCAATAGAACAATTTAAACTCGAAGAGGTAAAGGCCTTTCATGATAAACTGTACAATCCCTCAAATATAGTCTTGACTATTTCAGGCAATCTTCCGATAGACAAGGTAATGGCGTTTGTAAAAACCGATTTTGGCGGGGCATGGGGAGATGCCGGATGGCAGGCGCCGGTATTTAAGCTCCAACTTAAAGAACCCGGCAAAACAGTACGTCATAATATTGGCAAGTCTCAATCGTATATTATCGTTGCAGGCAGTTGTGAAGTTGAGGAGAAAGACCAAGCGGCTTTACACATACTCAGTAGTATATTTTCCGACAGGCTCGCCTTTAACCTTCGAGAACAGCAGGGACTTGCATATTCAATCGGTGCGCACTTTCCAAAATATAAGGATGCTCACTGGTATAGTATCACAATGGGTACAAGACCTGAAAACATTGAGAAGGCTGTTTCCGGTATTCGAGAGGAAATCCGGTCAGTGCGCGAAGCATCTTTCGATGCAAAGGAAGTTCAGAGAACAGTTAACGCAGCTTTAGGACGCCGTGGTATGCGCCGCATGGACCGTGTTGGTCAGGCATATTACATAAGTATGGAGATACTTGACGGTAAGTTACCCGAAGCTGACGACCAATACGGTGAGAAACTAAAAGCGGTCACTCCACAGGACCT
>CAJXKT010000165.1 GCA_913055705.1 uncultured bacterium | reverse complement strand
CAATACAATCTGCCTGGCGAGGATTTTCTCTCCGTGCGTTTCCTCATAAGCCTCACGCAGTTCTTCATCTGTGATCTTAATTGTTTGTTTTATAATTTTCTCAGCTAAGAGTTCAGCTTCTACCTGGCCATTAGAGAGTTTAAACTTTTTCTGTATATTTTTTTTATACTGATCTAGTGTTAGTTTAGCTTTTTCGAGTTCGCGCTTAAGGGCCTCATCGTCCTTTAAGCCACCTTTTTTCATCTCTTGCTCGATCACGCCTTCAACAAAAGTGTCAATCCTCTCGGCTATCTCTTCTTCTGTTACAGTAACACTGCGTTTGATTGATTCCTGTTTTACTAACGTTCTTTTGATTAACAGGTCAAGCCCTTCATTCCCATACATACCTATAAGCAGATCGGCAAGTTTGTCACGCTTTACCTCTTCTCCGTTTACCACTGCAACCACATTCTTGTCCACCTTAACATCTTCACCAAGAATCACATTATTGCCTATCATGCCAAGTGTAAAAACTATTGCACCAAATGTAAAAGCTATGTTTTTCATAACACTATGGCTCCTTTAAAAAATTGCCTGAACATATAAATTAAATAGTGATAAATTATTGTAGTGCGTTTTCAGGTCAGAAGCAGGCTATAAGCCGAGTTCTGTTATTGATGACCATTAATCTAGTTCCGATGTTACCATCGGAATCAAGCGGCTTACCCGGAGGTTTAAAAAGCGGATCGCCTTATTCCTCCCTATTTAGCCTTTCTCCCAGTGGGGTTTACCATGCCTCTCCAATCACTCAGAGAGCGGTGGGCTCTTACATTAATCCGTCTTAATCAGCGGACCCACCTTTTCACCCTTACCCACCTCAGGCGGGCGGTATATTTTCTGTGGCACTTTCCTTGGGATTACTCCCACTCCGTGTTACGGAGCACTGTATCCTATGGGGCTCGGACTTTCCTCTCCGTAGAATGCACATATGTGCAGTCTACGAAGCGGCCATCTTGCCTGCTTCTGAATCCTTATTTTTCTTCAAGATAAAGTATACGGCTGCAACTCTGGCAGAAAACCAACTCGTTGCTACCCATAAGTAAATTTAATGTTTGTGCAGTAATCTTCATAGAACAGCCACCACACATATTATCTATTACAGCAACTACCGCTTTTCCACCTTTTATGCTTGATAACCGGTTATAGTGCTTTAAGGAATTTTCATCCAGGGCGTCTATATACTTCTTTTGATCATTCTGAATCTCTTCAATCTCAATATCAGTTTTCTTTACATCTGCATCCACACTTTCTATGAGATTTTTTAAACTTTCTTCTTCACGCCTTAAATCTTCTTGTAACTTATTATTTTCTTCGTTAACTGACTCCAATTTTGACATGGTGTTCAAGATCTCATCTTCCAGAATAGACATGTCTGCTTTCTTACTGCCTATTTCGGTACACAAAGCAGTATATTCTTTATTTGTTTTGATAGAGTTCAGTTGAACATTATATTTTGTTATTTCACCTTCATCAGTCTTCAGGTCCAGCTCTTTTCTGTCAATTTCTTTTTGTCTTGATAGCTTCTCTTCGTGTTTCTCTTCAGCAAGAGCTTTCTTATCTTCAATCTGAGTTTTTTTCTTCTGGACGTCCTGTTTCCTGAGTTCTTGATATTCTTTCAGTTCATTTATCTTGCTTTTCAATGACTGTAATCTCTTTAATACTTCAATACTCTCAATCATTACAACTTCCTGTTTTCATTATATTTGTCTTTTATTTACTTTCTCCGACGCTATCTAAGAATCCTTCCAGCTTTCTACTCCTGACAGGATGCTGCAACTTCCTCACTGCCTTTGCTTCTATTTGCCTTACTCTTTCTCTGGTTACCATGAATTTTTTGCCAACTTCTTCAAGCGTATATGTATAACCATCTCCTATACCATAACGAAGCTTAATAATCTCGCGCTCACGATATGTAAGCGTATCCAGTACGCTTTCTATCTTTTCCTTAAGCATTTCTTGAGCCGCAGCGGAAACAGGAGATTCCGCCTTGTCATCTTCTATGAAATCTCCAAATGCACTATCAGCGCTTTCTCCTACAGTTCTATCAAGAGAAATTTGATGTCTTGAAATCTTCAATACCCTCCTGGCTTCAGACACAGGTATCTTTACTTCCTTTGCAATCTCTTCGATACCTGGTTCTCTGCCTTTCTCTTGTAATAATTTTTTTGATACATTCCTTATTTTGCTCATTGTCTCAATCATATGCACGGGGATTCTGATAGTTCTGGCCTGGTCGGCAATTGAGCGGGTTATGGCCTGCCTTATCCACCAGGTAGCATAAGTACTGAATTTGTAACCTCTTCTATATTCATACTTATCAACGGCCCTCATAAGTCCTGTGTTTCCTTCTTGTATAAGGTCTAGAAAGCTCAGGCCACGATTTCTGTATTTTTTTGCAATACTTACTACCAATCTGAGATTTGCGCTGGAAAGTTTACGCTTGGCAATTTCATGTTCTTTGTAAACCTTTTCGATAGTTGCAACACGTTGTTTCAACCTTTCAGGAGTCTCATGCGTCATATCCTCAAACTCGCCAAGCCTGGATTTTAAGTCTCGCAGTTTACCATTCGCCTTGTCACGCTTCTTATGTAATACAATCTGCTTCTTGATATTATTCATTTCAGAAGCGATTTCCTGTAAGCGCTTCACTATTGGTTGTAGTTTTTTAGTACGAATGTTTAAATTTTCAATAATTTCAGAGCCTTTTCTCTGACGGCTTCTAATGTTTTTGAAGAGCCTATACCTGTCTTTTGCAGAAGTCCTTTTCAGTCTTAAATGGCCATAGTCTTCTTTGTTTTTCTTTAAGATTGTTTTTAATGCTTTTGCGTGTACCGGAAATTGCCTCAGAAGTCTTTCCTTGTAATTTTCGTGTTCAACATTAACTGCCAAAGTACGATCAAAAGGTAACTCACCATTAGTGATATCCTCTAAAATCTTTAAACAAACTTCCTGCGAATAGTCTGATTTAAGTATTTTTCTATGAAAGACCTTCCTGGTCATCTCTATTTTCTTGGCTAACGATATCTCTTCCTCCCGTGATAATAGAGGAATCACCCCCATCTGTGTTAAATACATCCTTATTGGGTCATCAATCTTCTCTGAAGCACCTGTCGCCGCAGGTGCCTTTGTATCCTGCTTTACTTCGTCTTCTTCTGTGCCTGCCGTATCGCGAGTCTCTATCTCTGCTTCCTCAATAAGATCGATACCTAACT
>CAJXKT010000164.1 GCA_913055705.1 uncultured bacterium | reverse complement strand
GATTAAGAATAAAGGGGATTGGCGGAATGCGTTTCCGGACGCAATCTAGGACGCACATAGCCATTGAAACGCAAAAAAAATAGTTGATTTGACAGAAGGTGAAGGATGTTGGATCGTTCAAGTAAGAAGAAACCTTTTTTAAATTATGAAAGCGGATTTTACATTGGATTGTTATGGATTGCTTTGCCCGATGCCCATATTCAAGGCATCTCAAAAAATAAAGGAGTTGGAGGCCGGGCAGGTACTGGAGATTATTGCAACCGATGACGGAATAAAGTCTGACATAAAGGCCTGGTGTGAAAAAACAGGAAATGAATTGCTGAAAATAGATGAAGTTGACGATGGTGAATATCACACCTATGTTCGCAAGCTCGCATCTGATGAATAGTACTAATATGTACTTTGCCCTAAAACAAAGTACATATTATTCCTTAATTATTATTTATCAAAATTGATTTAAGATTCGCAATAACTACTCAGCCTATTTGGGAACCTTTTCCCAGTCCGCAAGAAAACTCTCCAGTCCTGCATCTGTCAATGGATGTTTTACTATATTGTTGAATACCGCAAATGGTATTGTCGCTATGTCAGCACCCATAAGAGCGGCGTCTCTTACATGTAACGGGTTTCTAATACTGGCAACGATTATCTGAGTCTCAAAACCATAATTATCATAGATAGTTCTAATCTCATCAATAACCTCCATTCCCGTATGTCCTTTATCATCCAACCTGCCGACAAACGGGCTGATATAAGTACCTCCGGCCTTTGCTGCAAGCAAGGCCTGATTTGATGAAAAACACAAGGTAACATTTACCTTTATTCCTTCTGAGGTTAAGGCCTTGACTGCCTTAAGGCCATCCTTTATAAGCGGTACCTTGACGACTATGTTATCAGCTATTTTCGCCAACTCTCTTCCTTCTTTAATTATACCGTCAGTATCTACACTAACTACTTCGGCACTTACCGGGCCTTTTACAATTGAACATATCTCCTCTATAGTTTCCTTAAAAGGCCGTCCTGTTCTTGATATCAGTGTAGGGTTTGTTGTAACGCCGTCCAGGATCCCCAGACTCTCTGCCTCTCTTATCTCATTTACATCCGCTGTATCTATAAAAAATTGCATCCTATCTCCTTTCTAAGAAATGATTATTTTATCTTTGTTTCAATTCCTGCAGTAACAAGATATACATTATCTGCTTCTTTTGCAATTATTTGATTAGCATGGCCTGCAATATCACGAAATCTCCTCGAAATTACATTATCCGGTACGATTCCGTAACCAACTTCATTGGAGACTATTATAACATGAGAAGGTATCTTCTTACAAACAATACATAATTTGTTTATTGCATCAATTATGTACTCATCCCCTGCCTCTTCACTACCGCCAAGAAGCATATTTGTTACATAAAGGGTAATACAATCGATTAATACAATATCGAAGGTTCCATTAAGATTTGAAACCGCCTTATCCAGCGCAAGAGGAGCTTCTACCGTTTCCCAGTCTGCGGGCCTATTCTTACGATGCTTTTGTATCCTCTCCAGCATCTCACCATCATCGACCTGTGAAGCATGCCCGGAATCTGCAGTCGCAATATAACAAACGTGCTTCTGCTTTTTAGCAAGTTCCATTGCAAATGCAGACTTGCCGCTTCTTGCACCGCCGATTATGAATGTTAATTCTGACATTAAATAATTAAAAAGGAGAGTAAAACGGTCAATTCACTTATCTCGTTTGTCGCGCCAAGGGTATCACCTGTCATACCACCAATTTTTCCTTTGGCATAAGAAACGAACAAGGCAACCACAATGAACACTATAAAGAATATAAGAATCCCCGTAATTCCACAAAACAAAAATATGAGTATTCCCGGCAAGATCGAGGAAAACAGGGCATGTCTTACTTTGACGTTTTCAACAATTATTTTCCCGGTACCCCCTTCATCTCTGGCATAGCTTGATAGCGCTGCACCCAGTACTTGAGACCATCTACCAATAGCACACATAAAGAGAAGCACTTTACCTTTTTCACAAGCATTGAGATATACAGGGTTCAAATTCTTTATTATCTCGTAGTCAGAAATAAAGGATAACGCAGCTACAGCTCCCGGATCAATTGAAACAATGCAAATATATTTCAGGCCTACAGTACATATAAGACATAATGCACCATAGCTCCCCGTCCGGCTGTCCCGCATTATGTCGAGCCTTTTTTCCCTGGTACTCCCTCCGAATAAACCATCACAGGTATCTGCAAAACCATCGAGGTGAAAACCACCCGTCATAATAATATAGACTACCAGGATTACAGCATCGGCAACCAGGTGTGGAAAGAACCAGGTTGCATAGAAATAAATAAGAGTCAGTACAACCCCCATCAACAAACCAATTATGGGAAACCAGAACACTACATTCCCAACCTTTGGCTCTCTCTCACGCCATCTCCTGCCTGTCGGAAGAATTGTCAGGAAGTTGAGTCCCCAGAAAAAATCCTTCAAATCACACCTTTTCTTTAATAAGGATAATAACAGAACTAAAGATTATTTAATTACATCTCCCTCCATATACCACGGAATATCAATTCCCATACGGTCTAAGACAGTAGGTGTTACGTCCATTATCTTTAAACCGTTTCTTCTTTCAGAATGATATCCGTTATCACCACTCATAACAAATATCCCGTGCCGGGAGTGATTTGCATCATCTGCACCTGTATCATTCTCATTTGCCCAGACACTATTGTGCCCCACACTGCCAACAGACCTCCAGGCTAAATCTCCGTAATAGACAATCAAATCCGGTGGTATGTTTCTACATTCTGAATAGATTTCCTCCGGCTTGAATACCTTTGTATTTATCTTCTGCCCGGCCTGATCTCTCTGATCTTCAAGTGCTGCTATTAATTCATTTCTTACAAACTCATAATTCTGCTTCGGGATTATTCCGTTCGGTTCACGATCTTTCACGTTAAAAAACAGACGCCCGTAGTAGCCCCCTTCACCCCAGACCCTGGTCTTGCCCCAGTCAATCATATCTTTACTGATTTGAGTAACCTCATCGGGATAATGTGTCAGCTTAAGGTATCCGTTATTTATTAACCACTCGTTTATGCATATTCCCCCCTCCATCATCATGGCACCGTGATCCGAAACAATCAAGACAATGGTGTCTTCATCCAATAACGCAAGAGTTTTACCTATTTCATCATCGATATATCTGTAATAGTCAAATATAACATTCTCATATTTATT
>CAJXKT010000163.1 GCA_913055705.1 uncultured bacterium | reverse complement strand
GTTCAAGCGCTTTATAGAAACATTAAAGAAGCTTGACTTGTATGATAACTCTCTAATCATATTCACATCGGACCATGGTGAGGGCATGGGAGAGCATAACTACTTTTTCGCACACGGTGAACACCTTTACAACAGCCTGACACACGTGCCGCTCATCATAAAATACGGCAAAAAACTAATCGGCCAAAGGACAGATTATGTTCAGCATATCGATATATTGCCAACCATATTCAATGTACTCGACATGAAGCTTGATTCGCGATTTCGCGGCAGTGACCTGCGACAGCAAGAGAAAACACCCAGGGAAATTGTCGCAGAGATGCCATCACGGATTAAGGATACAGCCGCAATTTCCATAGTAGTGGATGGTCTGAAGTTGATTAAAGTTTTACTGCGCGAGGAGCCATATCAACAATACCAGCTTTACGATCTGAGAAGAGATCCCAACGAAAAGGAGAATTTGATTAATACCACAGGGTATCATGAGAGACTCGAGGATTTGAAAACAAAACTTGAGCGTACTAGCAAAGAAGATTTTCTTAAACTAACCTCGATCACAACAGCACCTCAGCTAACACCGGAGGAAAAGGAAAAGCTAAAATCCCTCGGGTACGTTCAGTAAAGAGTCTCATTAGCTAATGAAACGACATGCTAAGGGAATTAAATTAGGCTTGAAATATCACCTTATAGAGAAACTTTTTTCACCACTGAAGTACTTTAGGAGAGAGACTCATGGGGAAAAATAAGGTAGTAGTGGTAATGCCGGCATATAATGCAGAGAGTACATTAGAGAAGACGGTTAATGATATTCCCGAGGGGGTTGTTGATGAAATAATACTTGTTGATGATGCAAGTAAAGACAATACTGTTGAGATTGCAAGAAATTTAGGTTTAACTGTCATTGTACATGATAAAAATATGGGTTATGGTGCTAATCAGAAGACATGCTATGACACCGTACTTAAGCGTGGAGCGGACATAGTTGTTATGATCCATCCTGACTATCAGTATGACAGCCGTCTTACTCCCATTTTCACAGAAATAATAGAAAAAGGGATATGTGATTTTGTGCTGGGGTCAAGGGTGAGGACTCGCAAAGAAGCCCTCAACTCAGGCATGCCATTTTACAAGTATTTTTCAAACAGGTTTCTGACAATTTTAGAGAATATGATAACAGGCCAAAACCTGTCTGAGTGGCATACAGGCTTTAGAGCATTTTCAAGAACCGTGTTGGAAACAATTCCCTACCACAAAAATTCAAATGATTTTGTCTTTGATTCACAGTTTCTTATTCAGGCAGCTTATGCCGGATTTATAATTGGGGATTTACCGGTTCCATGCCGTTATATGGAAGAGGCATCGTCTATCAATTTAAAACGCAGTATTGTTTATGGCCTCAGAACGATAATTACACTGTTTCAGTATGTTTTGCAAAGATTGCATTTAGTGAAATTTAGAATTTTTGATCTTTATGTGAACTGAGTAAAACTGTAAAGTGGCAAGAATGAGAAAAGGACGTATGAAGGCAAAGCCAAAACTCATAAATGAAAAACCTGTTAATGAAAGATAATAATGCTACCGATATGCCTAACAAAAGACATTTTTACATAATATGTCTATTCCTCGCCGTAGCTACACTTGCTGTTTACTGGCAGGTACTGGACAATGATTTTGTTCACTATGATGATAATGATTATATCACAGAGAACCTCCGTGTGCAAAAAGGTGTGACTTTTGACAACTTAACCTGGGCGGCTACGTCGTCACTCGCCAGCAACTGGCATCCGCTTACATGGATCTCCCATATGATCGACTGTCAATTTTATGGTCTGAATCCCAAGGGCCATCACCTTACCAGTCTGTTGTTTCATGTTGCTAACACGCTTCTGCTGTTGCTGATTTTTGTACGAATGACCGGTGCGTTGTGGCAAAGCTCTCTTGTCGCAGCGTTGTTTGCCCTCCATCCCCTTCATGTGGAGTCTGTTGCCTGGGTGGCAGAACGGAAGGATGTCCTTAGTACATTTTTCATGATGCTGACTCTGTGGGTTTACACCATTTATGTTAAGAAGGGTGGAGTCAGGAGATACTTGCTGGTAGTCCTGTTCTTTGTGCTTGGTCTCATGTCTAAGCCCATGCTTGTTACTCTGCCTTTTGTACTGTTAATGCTTGACTTCTGGCCGCTTGGACGTCTTGGCCTTATACGTGATACCCGGAATGAGGTAACCGGTCAACAGGCAGATGAGAGACCAAACATATTTCGACTGGTATGGGAGAAAGTTCCTTTCTTTGCTCTTGCTGTAGGTTCAAGTATTGTTACTTTTATTGTTCAAGAACGTGGCGGGGCTGTGAAACTACTTGAGATGTATTCCATTCAGACGCGTATCATTAATGCGTTTGTTGCATATATAGAGTATATAGTAAATATGGTCTGGCCTGTGAAGTTGGTAGTTCTGTACCCTCATCCGGGTAATAGCCTACCGATCTGGAAAGGTGTAGTTACAGGACTGGTGATGGTATTAATAACCGTATTGGTTATCCGTAAGGCCCGGAAGATCCCGTATCTTGCAGTTGGGTGGTTCTGGTATATTGTAACTCTTATTCCGGTGATTGGTATAGTACAGGTAGGTTTGCAGGCGATGTCAGATCGATACACATATATAACACTAATAGGGTTGTTTGTTATTATTGCCTGGGGTGCAAATGATCTGTTATCAAAATGGCTTTACCGAAAAATATGCCTTGGCACATTAGCAGCTGTCATTCTTCCGGTTTTAATAGTATTAACATGGAAACAAGTTCAATATTGGGAGAACAGCATTACGCTTTTTAAGCATACTCTTAAGCACACTTCCAATAATTTTATTATTTACAACAATCTCGGTAAGGTCTATAACGATTCGGGCAAATATAAAGAGGCAATTGAGGCATACAAACAGTCAACAAGGATTGCTCCAGATTATGCAATGGCTCATTCTAATCTTGGTGTTTCCTATAACGATTTGGGCAAATATAAAGAGGCGATAGAGGCGTGCAGGAAGGCGATATGGATTAATCCAGATTATGCAAAGGCTTATTTTAATCTCAGTGTTGCCTATGGCGAATCAGGCAAATATAAAGAGGCGATAGAGGCGTGCAGAAAGGCAATAGAGATTGACCCAGATTATGCAATGGCTCATTCTAATCTCGGTGTTGCCTATGGCGTATTAGGCATGTATAAAGAGGCGATTGAGAAATTCAAGCAGGCAATAGAGATTGAAGGTCTTCAGGATAAAGATAATAATGTGGATGAGAGTGTAAATGAGTGGAAGAAGAAAGCCATGCGTGAAGTTACAATATACAAAGGGTTGATAGGGGCAAAATAATAATTATTCCGCTTCTTTCA
>CAJXKT010000162.1 GCA_913055705.1 uncultured bacterium | reverse complement strand
GGTAAGTCACTCGTTATTAAGGTTAGACAAAAAGTTGCTGCCTGTCATGCAGGCTATATGTCGTGTTACTACAGGAAGTACAACGATAAAACCGATAATATCGAAATAATAGAGGAAAAGGTCTTTGATCCGGAGAAGACGTATTAAGGCATGACAATAGCCAGAAATTGCTTGCAAAGGATATTATCAAGTGTTATATATGGAACTTAAAATATATTTATCTTTACTTATTGGATGTTAGAAATAGTGGGGGAAAGCAAAACATGAATAAAATTATCAGGCGTTTTGGACTCGTGTTTTTAGCTTTGTCGGTCTTTTTGGTACAGGGATGTGCTGAAGTGAGCGAACTAAGGAAACTTAATAATCGTCAAGCAATTACTATTCGTGATCAAATGTCTGAGCTTGATAAGTTAAGGACTGAAATTGGTTCCGCTAATAAAATTAACAAGGCATATGAAGATCGTGCACAATCTGATGAGGAAGTAAAGAGAAGGCTTCGTGAGGATTTAGAGAACCTTGCAAAATCTATTGGTGGTGGTGCTGTAGTAAGGGATACTATAGAAGGCCCCGTGATTCAACTTCCAGAGACAATTTTATTTAGTTCAGGTCTAGCCAAGTTAAAGTTGAAAGGCGAGGCTGCTCTAAAAAAGATTGCCGTACACCTTAATGAGAGACCTACTGCTTTGGTAAGGATTGACGGCCATACAGATACTGATCCAATAGTTAAATCAAAATATTTGTGGGATTCGAATCATCATCTATCGGCAGGAAGAGCGTTGAGTGTTTTGCAATATCTTGTTAGTAAAGAAAAAATAGATGAGAAAAGGATACACATAGCAGGTTATGGTCCAAACAGGCCAATCGCCTCCAATAAAAAGAAAAAAGGTAAGGGGAAGAACAGAAGAGTTGAATTTCTCATCTTGCCTCCGGCAGTTGAGAAAAGTAGTGAATAGCATAGTATTTTTAACTAAATAATCTGAATTTAAAACACTTCTTACAAAACTTAAAAGCCTTGCTGCTATAAGTAGTGGAAGATGTGCTTGAATAAAAAAGAAGATATTACAGTAAGGCAGTATGACTAAGGCAGCAAATCCGCAAAACAAAAAGGTAAAAAATGATAGCAAGTCCTGGCAGTTTTTATGTTCTGTTAAGCTTGCCGTAATCATTATAATCATTCTGGCAGTAGCATGTATCTTAGGCACGCTGATTCTTCAGATGAGGCCGCCTGAAGATTATGTGAGCAGATATGGTGAAGGCCTTGCAACGTTTTTCTCAGCAATTCAACTCACAGATATATTTCATTCCTACTGGTTTTCATTTCTTCTGGTATTATTGTGTGTAAATCTTGGTTGCTGTACAGTCAAGAGGTGGCGTAATACCGTACTCCAGATCGGCTTTCTAGTTACACATATCAGCATAATCATGATACTGGTTGGCTGTGTTATCGACATGATGCTGGGAGAAAAGGGTGGTGTGAATGTTTATGAGGGAAAGTCGGTAGATTATTACCTGAATCGTGCAGATTACAGGAAGATCCCGTTAGATTTCAAGGTATATTGTGACGACTTTATAATAGAAAGACATCCACCGAAGTACAAATTACTTACTTTTGTAAAAAACAAAGAACTGGAAAAATTTATTCCGGCAAAAGTAGGCAATAAGATTAAAATTCCGGGCTCCAACTATGCGGTTACGGTTAAAGATCATTATCCGGATGCAGAATTGAGAGCGGAACCAATCAATACGTCCAATGAACCAAACAATCCTGCTATATATGTTCAAATGCTGGAATCTAACCATGTTACTGCTGAAGGCTGGCTTCTCGCAAAAAACCGTAACTGGTATAATGATCCTAAACGTGATTTAAAGATTGAGTATCTGTGGGATGATAATGACGCAGCTTATGAGAAGCTTGCTAAGGCTGCAGGAAAAATCGCAAAGCCAACACTGGATGTTGTTATAGAGGGAAAGAATATTTCCAGAAGTATGCCGGTAGAAGTGGGAAAAAGCATCTCGATTGACGGCACTGATTACGTGGTTGAGATTAAGCAATTGGCGCTTGATTATGCTAAAAGGGATCAGCCAGTAAATGAGCAATCTTCAGACAATCCGGCTGTAAGAGTTGAGATTAACGGCCCACAGGGTAAAGAAACCCGCTGGACATTCTCGAAGTACCCTGATTATTGGGATAAGGCCCACCAGGCAAAATACAAGGATGTTAAGCTGACATGTTATGTTCCTGATAATTTCTCTCAAACTTCTAGTAGTTTAAGAATAGTCCAGAATAAAGAGGGAAAACAGACACTTTCATATTTAAGTAATGGTAAGCTGGTTAGTACTACAGATTGGGAAATTGACAAGAGTTATGATATTGATAAGACAGGGCTGCAAATGAGAATACTAAAATATTTCCCTTCGCATAGCATAAAAAAAGAGGTTGTTGAGAGGTCTGGTAATCATGAGGGTCATAATCATGGGCCCGGTGAACATGCGGGTACTCCTGCGTTATTTGTTGAAATAGAAGGCCCCAGAGGTACAGTGGCGGATTGGATGCTCGCAAATAATCCCCCAAGATGGTATCCTGACAAGAACTTTGCGCTTTTATACGAACAGTCCGGTATGGCAATCAAAGATTATAAAAGTATACTGAGAGTTGTGGAAGGCGGAAAGACTGTGATGACAAAAATTATTGAAGTTAATGACCCTTTGAAGTATAAAGGGTATGTGTTTTACCAGTCAAGCTACGACCCTGAAGGGGAAAGATACACTGGACTTCAGGTAACCAGAAATCCCGGTCTGATAGTTGTATATTCCGGATTTATTCTTTTGTGTATAGGTGTTGTCTTCATCTTTTATGTAAAGCCGTTCTTAAGACGAAAATTGAAGAAAGGCCAAAAGGTAGAAGATTATTATTCAGATGATGAGATTGCAGCAGAGCATATTGAGTAAAATATACCATCCGGATAGAATTTCAAATTTTAATTATAAATTGATGATTAATAGTTTTCATTTAACAAAATTCAAAAGAGAGGTGTGTTAGTCATGGATTTCACGCTGAATATTACTTTTTATGTCTATATTGCCGCTATTGTAGCATACGTTGTCAGAGAAGTATGGAGGGCGAAAACCTTACGTTGGATTGCTTTCGGTGTATTTACGGGCGCCTTTATACTAAATACAACATTAGTAGTACAAAGATGGTTTGAAGCAAATCATGCTCCGATGTCTGATAAATACGAATCTTTTGTGTTTTTTGCCTTTACTATTGCCGGTGTGTACCTGATTATGGAACTTGTTACAATATTTATTGCACGTGTACATGAATCTCGCCTGGGTATTGTTGGCGCACTGCAATCTCTTTTGGCTGTCTGGATGATACACTCTGCAATGAATACTGACAGTACTATAAAAGAATTACCTCCGGCGCTTCAGAGCAACTGGCTGGTTGTGCACGTAATAAACTATTTCGTATCTTATTCTGCCCTGAGTATATCATTCACTGCTGCTATAGTTTATTTAATAT
>CAJXKT010000161.1 GCA_913055705.1 uncultured bacterium | reverse complement strand
GTAATATACTATGCAATATAGAGTGTTCACGCTATATGATATAGCGATCATTCTATTATATGCCGAAGTGGTTTGTCTAAAAAAAATTTAACTACTGTCACATTGAATATAACCATAAACACCAATCTGCTACCTACGACTGCAAACAAACTTTGTAAACAAAAATACTGCGAGTAATTTTTCCAAAATACCCAGTGCATAACGTTGAACTTTTACTCAGGTTGCTCAGCCTTGGGTTGTTCTGCTTTTGGGTACTCTGCCCCTACTACTGCTTCTTTCGCTGCTGCTTCTTTTGCTGCTGCTTCTTTTGCTGCTGCTTCCTTTAAATACTCTTTACGCATTTCGTGCCTTTTCGGAATATGGCAGTTACCGCATATGCTAAAGTCAAAGGAAGCCTTGGCTAGCTTTTGCCCCTGTTCAATATCGTATTCTTCATCTCTCACGCCCTGCATCAAGTATGCGTACACCTCTCCAGGACCATGACATGCTTCACAGCCAACGCCTTCCGCTGCGTAAATTTCCTTATCTTCCCTGTAACCGGTAGTGTGGCATTTGTAACACTGCTTCTTATAATTCTCATCACCTGCTTGATAATCCGGTTCTTTCTGTATTCTCTCAAAAGTCTTAAATTTTGTATTGCTCCACCTTTCGACGTGATCCGGATGCATATCATCTTTCTTGTGGCAATCAACACATTCATCGTTTCCTACATAAAGTTGATACTGCCCTGTAGGACTAAAGAAACTTTCCCTTCGCAACCTTACTTCCTCTTCCGGATTCAAAACCTGAAGCCGCTTCCACATCTTTATAAACTCAGCAGCAGAATAACGGCCCTCTAGCATCGCATCACTATCCGCATACATATGCTCATGCGCACGTTCCGACTCAAGAGCCCTGCCATTTCCACCATGACATACTGTACACCCATAAACATCGTAAGGGATAGGGAGATCTTTCGGATGCAATCTTGCCAACTTATCTTCATCAATATGACATGTCATACATCTGTCCACACGTTGACCACTCTCCTGATTACTCCAAAGACCCTCTCCCTTAAGCAGTATCTGCTTTATCTTCAGCTTCTTACCCTTTAAGGCTTCATTCTCCAGTATCTCGGCCCTCTGACACTGTTTCCACTCAGGATTAAACTCTTTATAAAACCACACCCCGGAAATACCCAGCATCAAGATAGATATTACAAGCAGCCATATTAATTTAACGTAAGGTCCCATATTTAGAAGTTTAGAACTGTATTAAAAATTTGAAGTGACAAAATATATTTAACATCAAATACATATCTTAAGAAAATCTTGATAGGAATTAACAACATAACCGCAAATAAACTCATAAAAATATAGTATCTAACTACGCCTAAAGTTTTATAGAAATTCTTAAATATAATCTGCGGCACAACCATGCAGGCGCCAAAATACAGGATAAAAAACGCAAATCCACCTGCAATATGAAAATTTACCATTTCTACTAAAGGCAACTCCTTTAAGACAGTTTTATCTTCCCATGGCCAGTAAAACATTCTAGCCGGTCCCCTGAAAAACTGTCCGATAATAACAAGTACATACCACATTAAAAAACCGAAACAAAAAACCGGCACAGCTACCGGCCTATCTCTAAGAGTATACCTGCCAATACCGGTTTCCTTATTCGGGTCAATGAAAGGAACAAGTATTAAGCCTACAAGCAAAATACTGGGAAGGATAACACCCGCCAGCCATGGATCAAAAAATATAAGCAGTTCCTGAAGCCCTATGAAGTACCATGGCGCTCTCTCATCAATGGGTGTATCAGCAGGGTTTGCCAGCTCTTTTAATGGTGCATCCATAAAAAGAGACCATGTCATTATTATGAACGTAAATACCAGTCCGGCAATAAATTCTATTCCGACAGAATCACGGAGATGTTTAACAGTATAGTCCTGCTCTTTCTTATTCAGGGTCTCGAAACCTTCCTTGAACACGTGTGAGCTTGGTAACCTCCCCAGCCAAACATCCTTGTCTTCCCAAGCACCCTTTTTGCCCTTTTCCCTTGATCCTTCTTCTATTTCAGCCATTCTATTTTCCCTGTATGAATGAAAATATTGTCTGCAAAGTTTCGTACTGTATAATTTAAAGTGGCCCTGAAACCCCTCCAGCCCTTCTTATGCGCCAGAAATGAAAACCCATTAACCCCGCTATTCCAAGAGGTATTGCTATAGCATGCAAAAGATAAAACCTTAATAAAGTAGGCTGACCAACCGATGTACCTCCCAACAGAACAGAATTCACATCGCCGCCTGGGGGTAATATTGCAAATGGCCCCTTTGCCCCTAATACAGGAGCATTTGCTCCCATACTGGTTCCTATAGTAACTCCCCAGTAAGCCAGCTGATCCCATGGAAGCAGATAACCTGTGAAACTTGCAAGCATCGTCATTACTAACAGAATTACCCCTACAACCCAGTTTAACTCCCTTGGGGGTTTGTATGCCGCTGTCAAGTATACACGCAGCATGTGAAGGGCAACAAACAATACCATTAGATGGGCCGTCCACCTGTGCATGTTCCTTATAAGAACGCCAAACGGCACAATGTATCTCATGTCCTCGATATTTGCATAAGCCGCATTAACATCCGGGTTATAATAAATCATTAAAAACGCACCGGTACATGCAAGTAAAGAAAAGAAGAATACACTAAGACCACCAAGGCAAAATGTGTACAATATTATTCTCTTACCACCCACGCTCATATTGTAAGGGGTCAACTGCATGAGCTTCGCAATCCCGCGCATTAAGCTGTTGAATGGAGACAAAGGCCTAAATTCACCAAATATGAGATCTCCGAATACAGCTTTCCAAGCCTGCGTCTCTTTTACAACATCCGGTATAATATCATCTACTTTCTTATCTTCTTCTTTGTTCTCCATAATTGACCTTTTTTCGCCTTATTTCGATTAAATTGCTATTTTACTTCGTTCATCAAAACAAATAACAAGGAATTACATAACTATATGCCTTCCATTATCATGTCAAACCTGTAAAATGAAATCAATGCCGACTTTTTTTCCTTTATCTACAATCAAACGCCCATCATTACCCATTGATATATGAGCACGATCCAAAGGTCTAGGCGGAGGTCCGGCAAAATTTACTCCGTTTTTATAGAATTGTCCACCGTGACAAGCGCATTTAAATATTTGTTGCTCCTCAAGCCATCTAGGCTGACACGACAAATGTGTACATTCTGCTATCAGTGCGTAAATACCTTCTTTCTCCCTGACAATCCATACCTTGCGCGAACTTATGAGTGTTACAGCACCCATAGGGTAGTCTTCAGGTCTGCCTGCTTTGAATATACTTGAAGGTTCATAGGAGACTCTGGGGACTAAGAAACGGACGGTAGCGAAAGCCCACATAGAAACAAGCCCCCAGAAAAGCAACCAGGCTGACCAGAAAAGACCTCTTCTGGTCGCTGTCGGCGGATGTGTTAGAAGCGTTTCGGGTTCGTAATTTTCGTCACTGGATAAATCAACGTGTGCCATATTTAATACTCGACTTTTAATTCAAAATTTAATAGGGCAATCACCCTATATATCTAAAATACGTTACTCTATTTTAAATATGGAATTGAAGTTACGCAAAATATGTACCGTTTAAAAGGAAAACAGCCACAACCACCTAAGCCTTTTCTTTTAATAGACATACGCAAATATGTTTTGCGAGGAGACAATTTGTTTATCGCTTCTATATAATCTTCCTTTGACAACC
>CAJXKT010000160.1 GCA_913055705.1 uncultured bacterium | reverse complement strand
GGTCTACACCTACCTGTGCTAAGCAAGTTCCGGGGGTTCGGCGAAGGTCATGCAACCATAAATGATTTTATGCCTTGAAATATTGCATTTCTGATACTATGTAGAGTATGCTCTCTATCCTGTCACATTGAAGACTTTGGTTAATCTGGAGATTCTCTGGATGTGACGTTTTAGGTTGGTGTCAGTGTCTTCCAGTCGGCGGGTAAGCGTTTCAAGTATTTTTCTCATAAACTTTATATCGTTTGTGAGATTGTATTCAAATGTTTTTTTGTCCATAGTATGAACCTTGCAATTCGTAAAAGCTATTGCTGTGGCACATCGTTTATTTCCGGATATTAACGACATTTCTCCAAAGAAATCACCTTCGTCAAGTATCGCCAATGTCGCATTTGTATCTCCGACTTTTTTCACTATTTTGACTCTGCCGGAATCAATAAAATACATCTCCTTCGCACCTTCATCATTTTCTTTAAAGATAATATCTCCCTCTTTGAAGTGTATTTTCTTTTCAGTATATATTAAATTTTTTGCACCCATTTTTCTGTATAACCCTATGGCTTCTGAACAATATCGAAATAAGTACTACAAGTTATTTTGGATAAAAGGATCTGAAAAGTTTTAAGACAATCTTCGCAGAGAAAAGCAATGTCGTATTACCCTTTTATTCCTTTATCAAAACCACCCTCTATTTCTTAATAAGTGCAGTGAGGTTATCAGTTTAAAGCCATAGTGTCAAACATAAACTGTGCTTACTCAAATACCTACTAAATGGGATATATTAGTAAATATAAGGCCTATGCTTCTTATATGCACTTAAAAACTGCCGTCTATCCTTAAGTACAGATTCAGGATTTTGACAGGAGAAATGTGGTTTGGGGTGGATGCAGTATGCAAACAAAATTGTTTATCTTATAAAAGTACCTGCCAAGCAGTTAAAACGTAACTATGGTGTCATGGCAAGGCTAGGCCTTCTCTTCCTTTTTCCTCTTCTTCCTGCTTTTTTCTCGCTTCTTCTGCCTTGATGTACTGCTCTAGTCTATACATAATTGCCATCAGATCATGGCCGGTAAGGAACGTCCTTTTGTTGCCCCGAGGTATAACACCCTTGAACTGGAATTCCAGAAAAGCATAACGCCTGCCTATACCAATATCAGGTACGGTAAAATCATCACTTATCCCCAGCTTACTGCGCACAAAGCTTGTAAAACGTCCTATGCCATCTACCACATGCATAGTAAAGCCACCTTTCATATCAAGTGCCTTGAGACCCATATAAGCCACTATCGCGCGCGTAAGTGTTTTATCAGGTGCGTACTCCCACCTACTGTCAACTATCTCCTTATTCTTGAGTGCCAATACCACTTCCTCAAATGTCATCGTATCAGCCGGTATATCTACATATGCGGAAATAGCCCTGCAACCGTCTTCATATGTTGCAACGCCGCGTTCAATCAGCTCTCTGTATACGTTCTCATCTGTCAATGCTTCTCTGCTTTGAAACAAAACGAATAATGACAAAAGACAAAGAAGTGTGCAGACACTTATATTTCTTTTGTCAAAATAAAATTTCATTTTACTTATAACACAATTTTTCATTTCTCAACCCTTGACAATTAATCATTATATGCTGCTTAACGTATTCTCTAAAACTGATACAGTATGGTCAAGCTCACATTATCTCTGGCTTCATCATAGTAGTACGCACCGCCAGGATAAAATCTACCGTAATCTACAGAAACATTCAGATCTGAGAACACATTCCACACGACACTTATGTCAATCTCCTTACCAATGTTTCTATGTTGCTTTACAGCCCTGTTATCAGAAATCTCAGCTTCTTTCTTGTCTTTACGAAAAAGAAAAAAGCTTGTATTCAGACTGACGTTTCTCTTTTTTACAAATTCAGAAGGTGTCATGGAGAGCCCGAACTTAAACATCTGCAAGTTAGCTAAACGTGGTGACAAGCCCAGGCCGGTATCGATATATCCGAAATATAGAAAATTCCTGTCTGTAGTACCCTCTTTATTACCGGGAGTAGTGGAAACAACCTTTGCGGAGCGGTCAGAATCTCCGGTACCAAAAGCGTATTCAATACTCAGGTTAGGATGCGTTATTACGTTAACTGAATAATGGAGTGAGGCATCTAGTGCCCACGCATCTATATGTTCGGCATCAGGAGGACCCGCAAGTCCGGTTCCATCAGTGGCAGTACCAGCCTCAGGGTTGCTTCTACCATCCTCCATAATACCCTCTATCGAGTAGTAGAGGTTATTAGTGAGCTGGCCTCTTGAACCAATGCCGTAATACCTTGAATCATAGTCATAATCCTGGTTAGGATCCTCGATGTTCTCCCCGCTACGATCTTCCTGTATTAGGGCAAACAGATACGGAGCGTGTTCCTTAAAGCCTTTATAGCTGACCTCTCCACCGTAAAAATACCGTTTGCTTGACCGAAAGCCCGGCACACTGAAATCAATATTTTCTTCGTCTATCAGGTTCCTGGCACCGAAAACCTTAAACCCTACCCATTTGCTCTGTCCATCAAGCTGTACTCCGTTAGTCTTTTTTGTGTAGGCCAGCTGGCTCCCCAAAGAAGTAGTGAAACGACCGGCAGTCAACCTAAGCTGGAGAGGCATTGTATATTTAAAATACTTTTCAGCAGCCTTATCAATGTTCATAATGTATGTACATTCGTCAAACCCCTCTTCCATGTTCCACTTAAGCTGATTCTCCGAGCTCCTGTATTCGTCTCCCCGGTTATAGTCAATATGCTGCCCCTTAAGCCTCACATAGAAACTGTGTATTTCGTCCAGATTCAGACTACCCCACAAATTGAAATCATTTTGTTTCTTGGTTCTTCGTTTGTGCCGAACATTGGTGTCACTGATTAACACAGGATCGTCATATGTGTTGATCGAAGTCGTTTCAGAGCCACCCCAATCCCACAGTAAACGCTGAGCCATCGAACGCCTGAGATCAAATACCTTTTGAGCCTCAATCTGAAGTTTCTGCAACCGCACCTTCTGTGCTTCCTGTATTGACTGTGCAAAAGCACTATTTTCTGCCGGAACGTAAACAAGGCAACAGGTTAGGATTATACCGATAACGACTACTATCAAGAATTTACGTAGTCTGTAAACAATTTGTTTCATGCTCCTCCCTGTCCTATTTTAACCTGAATCTTTTACACCTGAAGGCGGTCATACGGTTTCACCTGGAAAGTCACGTCCGGCATGGTAACACCTGTTGACCACATTCAGGATGTTCAGAATTGTTGCATCCATTATTGTTCATGTGATCAAGAGTATCACTGATTGCCTGCTTAATCCCATCCCGTATTGCTACTATTGTAGCAGTGGTAAATTCATTGTTATTCACATTATCAATATTTGCCAATACGGAATCGATATTAGTTTTTATACTAGCAAGAGCGTCTGTCTCTCCAAAATCATTTACATGGGCAACGAGAAAGGCTTTTGCCTGGTTTACCGAATCCTTTTTAAGAATCGGAAAAGCCCAGGCCTCGATTGATGAAATTGAATTCCGCAATGACTGCATTAACTTTGTCGATGAAATACATTATCAACCGTCAGCAAATGATATATCCATAGCAAATCTACTGGAAATTGTTAATGACATCCAGTATCAACACAAGATAATGTTACCACCATCATTTGTAATGCTGTTCAGAACGATAGCCATCTTGGATGGGACCTTACGTCACGTAGGTGTAAAACTTGACTGGAGGAAGGATTGGGGTCCTAAACTAAAAAACATAATTCAGCACCAATTAAAACCTGAATCTATTATCAAGG
>CAJXKT010000159.1 GCA_913055705.1 uncultured bacterium | reverse complement strand
ATCACGAACAGTTCAAAAGTAGTTGTTGAATTTAAGAATGATCGTTATATTAATAATCCATATCACAAACTGTCTCTTTATAATCTGAGTGTGCTCAAATGAATAATAAGCACCAGCACAAAAGATGGTTTTATATTTTTCATCCTGAAAAATTTCACCTGATGTTGTACTATTCCATTACGAGTTTTATTGTTATAGGAATCGTATGCTTTGTGGTTGGTGAGGTTTTCTCAAGGACTGCAAAAAATGATTTGATAGAGAGAAGTGAGAATTATGCGGAATACATTGTTGCTAATATTAACCATGCGATGTACGAAGAGGTTTTTAATTCAACTACTAATAAGTATGAGTATATTGACATTGAGAACAATCAAGATCAATTTAACGAACTCGATAAGATTATAAAGAGTAGCATCTACGGACTCAACTTAAGGAAGATCTATCTTTTTGATATGAATGGCCAGATTATTTACAGTAATATTTCAGAGCACAGAGGGAAAGTTCTAAAGAAAGGTAAGAATGTACAGTTGGATTCTGCACTTAAGGGCACTTCTGTTTCCTTACTTCAAGATCCAGTAATTAAAGATTCGAAAGGTGTGCAAACGGAAGAATCTTTGCTTGAAAGTTATTATCCCATATATGAATATAATAAAGGGATCCTTAATAAAGAAAAACAGGTAGGAGTTTTGGAAATCTATCAAAATATGAAGGATTTAAATACTCAGATAGCGATGGCACATAAAAAGGCTGTTGTAATAACAGGTTCAAGTATGGGGCTTTTATTTCTTATACTACTTATGATTATCAAGAGGGCATCCGGTGTTATACGCTTAAAGACAGGCCAGTTGGTTGAGGCGAGGGATCATCTGGAGGAGAAGGTAGGGGAGAGAACACAGGAGATTAAACAGACATACGAAAGTCTTCAGAAGACACAAAAGCGATTGAGCAGGTCAGAAAAGCTGGCAGGGATAGGGACTCTAGCTGCAGGGATCGCGCATGAGATAAATAACCCTCTGGCTTCTGTTGCGAGTTGTGCAGAGGGCCTTATGGACAGGGTGGATAATGTAGATTTTAAGTCAAAGGATGATAAAGAGGTATTTTCTGATTATCTGAAGACAGTTTGCGATGAGACCTATAGGTGTAAGGCAATAACTTCTAAATTACTGGATTTTTCAAGAAAGCAGGTACCGGTATTTAGTGAGGTGAATGAGAATGCCTTGGTACCACACTATCGGGTTATACCCCCCTCCCCTTTGGTATTTGATGAGGTGAATGTGAATACCTTGGTAGCCAATGTAGTTAAGTTGATATGTCGACAGAAAGAGCTAGAAAAGTTGAGAATCGAACTAAATTATGATCCCGAACCCGTTATAACCTATGGAGACGCCAATCAACTCCAGCAGGTTTTTCTGAATATGATCCTGAATGCGATTGACGCAACAGCAGGCGGAGAGAAAATTGAAATAACTACAATAAGAGTTGACAACTTTGTTCAAATAATTATTGAGGATACAGGCTGTGGCATTGCTCCGGAGAATTTAGACAGGATTTTCGAACCATTTTTTTCTACTAAATCACCGGGGAAAGGTACCGGCCTGGGGTTATCAATTTGTTATGGTATTATAGAAGAACATAAAGGGAAGATCTTAGCCAGTAGTAATGGAATAGGGAAGGGTACGAAATTTACGATTTCCCTGCCTATGTTTAATGAAACTGGAAATGGCTAGAATCACAGATTCCGGATCGTGGGAATGACACTAAAAGTGGAAATATCGAGAGTATATTATGAAGAACAAACACAAGCTTCTTTTTGTGGACGATGACGAAACATTCAGCAAGGTCATGAAGAAGGAATTAACCCGTAAGGGGCACTCTGTAGTTTGTGTTGATAGTGGTGAGACTGCAGTAGGAGAATTAAAGAAGCGTAATTTTGATGTAATAATACTCGATATGAAGATGCCAGGTATTGGCGGGCTTAAAACACTGAAAAGAGCAAAGAAAATAGATCCGGAAATAGAGGTAATAATGCTTACCGGACAGGCTACTATTGATAGTGCTGTTGAATCAATGAAAATGGGGGCGTATGATTACATTACAAAGCCTTGCCGGCTAAACGAATTAGACATTCTTTTGAAAAAGGCTTATGAAAAAAGAGAACTTGCTAAAGAAAATCTTTCTTTAAAGAGATTGGTCACTAGCAAAGAGCAGAGAAAGGTCATGATAAGCCAGAGTGACAAAATGCAACCTGTATTTAATCTTATAAAAAAGGTTTCTAGGACAGATTCTGCCGTACTTATTCAGGGTGAGAGTGGTACTGGGAAGGAGCTTGTTGCCAGAGACATACATCAGGAAAGTAGACGCAACGGGCATCCATTTGTTGCCGTTAACTGCGCGGCCCTTCAGGACACACTTCTTGAGAGTGAGCTTTTTGGACATGTTAAGGGATCATTTACGGGTGCGCATGAGACGCGAATGGGACTATTTGAAGCTGCAGATAAGGGGACATTATTCCTTGATGAAATTGGTGAGTTACCAATAAGTTTTCAGGCAAAATTGCTTAGAGTGTTGGAGTCTGGAGAAATTCGCAGGCTGGGAGAAAGTAAGTCAATCCTTATTGATACCAGAATTATAACAGCAACAAACAAGGATCTTGCAGCTGAAGTTAAGAAGGGTTCATTTCGTGAAGATTTATTTTTCAGGATTAATATTGTTACCATTTCTTTGCCGCCACTGAGAGACAGGAAGGATGACATTCCATTACTTGTGCAACACTTTCTGAGAACACATAAGACTGCTACTGATGAAAAGAAGTTTTGCCCCGATGCACTTGAAAGCATGATGAAATATAATTGGCCCGGTAATATCCGGGAACTGCAGAATTTGATAGAAAATATGATGACTGTTGTAGATGATGAAAAGATAGGCGTTTGTAATCTGCCTGAAAAAATTAGAGGGTTTGCCTTTATGGAGGACAATGATCTCGATGAGGGTGTTTCTCTCTCTGCTCTTGAGAAACAGCAAATAATAAAAACCCTTTTAAAGATGAATGGTAATAAGACACGTGCTGCTGAAACTCTTGGTATCTCAATAAAGACCTTATATAACAAACTCAAATCTTACAACATTTCTTACTAAAGATTCTTTTGTAAATGTTACATAACTGGCATGTAATATTTACATGGTTGGCTTTCCGAATGATTTTCTTCTTCTATTAAGGTAAGTATTCAGACATATTCTAACCCCTTAATAATTATACACTTAATAGAAAATTCATGACATAAACTTTACCTGCTTCCCACGTGTGGCATATCTATTGCGTGGTAAAGACAGCTAATGTGTCTATGTTTTATAACATTATCTATTTGAACTTATTTTATTTTTGTTTTTTTGTACTATCTATAGGAGGGGTACAATGAAAAAAGTTGAAGCAGTAGTAAGGGATGAAAAGCTCAGTGGTACGAAGGAAGCGTTAAAGGCACTGGGAGTAGCTGGTATAACAGTTACTGAAGTTAAGGGACACGGTACACAGAAGGGTATCACAGAAGTTTATCGTGGTAGAGAGTATGCCGTAGATTTGCTGCCTAAGATTAAGGTTGAAGCGATTGTTGATGATAAAGATGTAAAGAAGGTGACGAATGCTATTTGTGAAGTAGCAAGAACCGGTAGCATTGGAGATGGGAAAATATTTATTTCAGACGTGTCTGACATTATTCGTATAAGGACAGGCGAGTCAGGAGTAAAGGCAATTTAACTATTCTAATTTCTAAAGTATTTATAGAATTTGATTTAATTGCTAGCGTATTTAACGTGTAGCCACCCGCTGTGTAAAAAACGGGTGGCTATATAT
>CAJXKT010000158.1 GCA_913055705.1 uncultured bacterium | reverse complement strand
CCCTCTTCCCTGTCGACTACGTAAAGAATACTCGATACTTTTGCTCCTGCTTGCTCGACGGCCTCTGCTGCTAGTAGTGCCTGTGCACCGGTAGTTGCAATGTCCTCAACAATAACAACCTTGTCATCAGAAATCATGTCTCCTTCTATTGCTCGATCAATACCATACCCTTTCTTACCTTTTCTTACAATAACGAAAGGAAGGCCTGTCTTGAGAGAGAGTGCAGTTGCAAGAGGTACACCGCCCAATTCCATCCCGGCTATTCTCGAAACATCACTATTAAGCATCTTCCCCATGCCTTCTGCAATAGCTTCCAACAGTTTTGGACGTGTTTCAAATGCGTATTTATCGAATATATATGTACTACTCCTGCCGGAGCTCAATGTAAACTCTCCCTCTTTATACGATGTCTCAATTATTTCCCTGCCCAATTGTTTTAAGTCCATATCATACTGACGCTAATGTTAGTTAAAAGAAAAAAGCCATCCTCTTGCAAAGATGGCTTTTATAATATAAAATTTCTTACATTAATTCAACGTCTACTTCTTTTTTTATTTCTTTTCCTCTTCTTCCGGAGCATCGCTAACTATAGCATTTGTCGTCAGTAACAACCCCGCAATACTTGCTGCATTTTGAAGTGCCGATCTTGTAACCTTTGTCGGGTCTATCACACCTGCCGTAACCAAATCTGTATACTTCTCGCTGGTAACATCAAAACCGGAATTACCTTCCAATTCCTTTACCTTTTGAACAACTAAAATCCCGTTAAGGCCTGCATTATCCGCAATTTGCCTGAGCGGTACTTCCAGGGATTTTCGTATGATGTTTAATCCAACCTTTTCATCTTCATCAAGCTCTGCTTCTAACTTTTTTAAGGCATTTTCTGTCCTTAAAAGTGCTACTCCTCCTCCCGGCAGGATTCCTTCTTCAACAGCAGCTTTAGTAGCATGCATCGCATCCTCTAATCGTGCCTTCTTTTCCTTCATCTCTGCCTCAGTTGCAGCGCCAACATTAATCTTCGCTATTCCACCCGCAAATTTTGCCAACCTTCCCTGCAATTTCTCTATATCATAATCAGAAGTAGAATTTTCAATCTCATTTCTTATCTGTTCGACCCGGCCCTGAATTTCCTTTCTTGAGCCACTACCTTCTATTATCATTGTAGTGTCTTTGTCTATAACAACCTTTTTAGCTCCGCCCAGATCAGACAGCTTAAGACTATCCAATCCCATCCCCAAATCTTCAAATATGGCATTAGCGCCCGTTAACGAAGCAATATCTTCGAGCATAGCCTTTCGTTTATCTCCAAATTCAGGTGCCTTTACTACCACACATTTCAATGTTCCACGCATCTTATTGACTACGAGAGTTGTAAGGGCGTCTCCTTCCATATCATCAGCAATTATCAATAACGGATTTCCTGATTGTGATACCTTTTCCACTATAGGCAGGAGGTCCTTAATAGAAGATATTTTTTTCTCATGGACAAGAATATACGGGTCATCATAAACAACCTGCAACTTCTCCGTATCTGTAATAAAATATGGAGATAGATATCCCTTCTCAAATTGCATTCCTTCAACTAATTCCACCGTTGTATCAAGTCCCTTACCTTCCTCAACAGCTATAACGCCATCCCTTCCAGCTTGTTCCATGGCATCAGATATCTGTTTTCCAATCTCCGGATCATTATTTGCCGCAATCGTGCCCACTTGTTCTATTTCTTTTTTTCCTGAGACGCTGATACTCATCTTAACAAGCTCATTTGTAACAGCTTCAACGGCTTTCTCAATTCCACGTTTAATTCCAACCGGATTCGACCCAGCCACAAGGCACTTTAATCCTTCTGTATATATTGCCTCAGACAATATAGTTGCAGTTGTTGTACCGTCGCCTGCAATGTCACTTGTTTTAGACGCAACTTCCCTTACCAGCTGTGCACCTATATTCTCATATGTGTCTTCAAACTCCAGTTCATTCGCAACGGTTACACCGTCTTTTGTTATTGTTGGAGAGCCAAAGCTCTTTTCAATTATAACGTTTCTTCCCTTTGGCCCCATCGTTATCTTGACAGCCCCAGCCAATTTATTTATCCCGCTCTTTATGGCCATACCAGCATCATGACCACACAGTACCTTTTTACCAGCCATTCTGTTCTCCTAATTATTCAATTATAGCAAGAATATCATCCTCAGACATTAACAGGTATTCTTCACCATCAATATCAATCTCAGTTCCTGCATAAGATGTAAAGACCACTTTATCCCCTTTTTTGACCTGAAACTTTGCTCTTTTACCGCTATCCAGTAATTTTCCATCACCCAATGCAATAATCTTTCCCTCTTTTGGTTTCTCCTTTGCTGCATCCGGTAACAGGATACCTCCGGCAGTCTTCTCTTCCGCTTCAAATCTCTTGACCAAAATCTTTTCTCCTAATGGTTTTGTCTTCATGGTTTATCATCCTTTCTATGAATTGATTAACTTAATAATTTAGAATTTACTTTCAATAATACTTTTCAAGTGAATGCTCTACAGCATACTTTATGATCTCTTTGTTTATGGGCTTTGAAATTAAGGTATAAGCATTTGCCTCAATCGCCTCAAACTTTAGAGACTTGGAGGTATCAGCTGATACAAAAATACACGGAATTTGTAACTTCTTTTCTTCCTTTATGAATTCAAATGTTTCGAAACCGCTGAAATCCGGCATGTGTACATCCAAAATCAGTAAATGTAATAATTCATGCTTCGCAATTTCAACAGCCTCTCTACCACAACTCGCCAGGTATGTCGTATAACCTTCAGGTTCAAAAATATCATTTAAACCATATCGACAATCATCATCATCATCGGTTATTAAGATTTTATAATTAACCTTATCACGTTTCAATAATGTCATCATGATTATTTATCCACAAGACAAAATATTAATTCACCTTTTATGAGCAAAACAAATGCCAACTTATTTTATAAGATTAGGTACAATCTAAATTTACGTAAACAATATATCAGAAAAAACTTACGAGAAATACAATGGGAACAATGCCTCTGCCACATTGGCACACAAATCTACGAGCTACTTTTTTTGCTGCCATTATGGCATTTGCTATTTACCAGCATACATTTCGCCACGCAGGTGAAGCAATGCGAAATTGAACTCTCCTGCCAGAGTTATAGCTGCGGCTGTGGCTGCAAATTCCAATAACGTACATCATGTTCCCCATTCAACAATGTTTACTACAAGATATTCTATATTTAATTATGATATGGTAATGAGTATCAACTTTTTAATTGTGGCAAAAACATTTATCTTTGTCGTAACATAATCTCTAGTTAACGGCAGATCTTAGCTATTTAGACTTGCAATTACTTCTGTATCTGTTAATGTATTTCATCTAATCCTGCAAGGCCGGTTATTTAAATCATTTAAACAAGAAGGTAATAGACCAATGGATACCATGCAAATTAAAATAACAAAGGCAGAGTGGGATCTAAGAGCAAAAACTAAATTCCTGAGGGTTGAGGGAATCATAATGGTCGATGCTTTTGATGACGAAGTGATTGCAGAGCAGAATGAAGAACATGTAACCGATGATAAGATCTTAACGATTAATATAATTATAAATCCTGGCAGCGGGCCCAAGCAGAAACAACCATCACCATTTCACTTTGTGAGAATGACTGATGGTGATGAACCATGGACTCATGTACAGGCAAAAGATAACAGAGAGGCGAGTGTTACTTATCCTATCACAAAGCTATCCATTGCATAAGTAAGTAGAATGCTTCAGTTTCTTCCATATATTAATGGGTTTGTTATATTATGTTTGCTTTATTGAACTTTAGCGTTAAACAATTAAC
>CAJXKT010000157.1 GCA_913055705.1 uncultured bacterium | reverse complement strand
CACCTAAAAGGCGTATTGACTGCTTCTCACCACTAGATTCTATTTCTTCAAATATTTTTTTATAAAGCCATCCTTTTTCACCAGCTATAACCAGAACGTAGTCTTTGAACCCTCCTTCTTGTAATTTCTTAAAAGCTTTTATTAAAGTGACCACATTCTTCCTGGGCTCAAGTGTCCCTATATTCAATATCATCTTTGAAGGCAGATTATTTTTAGTTCTATAATCCTCCACACTACTAATAGGACGAAATCTGCTCTCAACACCCAGATGAACAACCTTTATTTTCTTCTCGTCAACATTAAAGAACTCAACAATATCCCGCTTTGTTGAATGAGAATCGGCAATAATAACGTCAGCCTTCTTAATTGATGAATACAATATATATTTTTTATAAACTTGCCTTGATTTATTCAACAAATCTGGGAAACGGATATACGCTATGTCATGAACTGTAATAACAGTTGGGTGCGGCCTTTGGATCAAAGACATAGCATGATCTGTATAGTGAAACAAATCAAGTCTGTCCTTCTTGATTTTAATCGGTAAAAGAATTTGTTCCCATAAAATTCTTAGCGTATTATTCTGCAGGAATATTCTTTTTTTTCTAAGTTGAACCCCACTTATATCCTTCCCGTAAAGACCACTATTATGCCCCGGCAAATAGAAAAAATAATCATTTCCATCTTTACCTTCTGAGATAGACCTACACAAATTAGACGTATATCTCCCCACACCTGTGTGTATATCAGAATACTTTGATGCATTTATACCTACTCGTATACTTCTATGTACCTCCCTATATACCTCAAGTGTTCTATCTACTGTTTCTTCCCAGGAAAACATTTCTACCCTTGCCATACCTTTTTCAACTAGACTATTCCGTAGATCATCATTTGACAAGACTTCATGAATAGCATTAGCTAATTTATCAGTACTGCCTGCGTCAACAATTAAGCCAGCATTTCCCATAATTTCATCTATGGAAGGTGTCCTTATAGCAACAACCGGTGTTTTACATGCAAATGCCTCTATAATAGGCAAACCAAACCCCTCGTAAAGAGAGGGAGAAACAAATATGTCCGCACCGCTGTAGAAATGAGGCAAGAGTTCATCTGAGACTTCACCTACAAAAATTACTCCTTCCAGATTCTTGCCCTTCAAGCCTTTTTGAAATAATCGATCTTCTTGACCAACTATTACCAACTGATGCTCTATTCTCCCCCTCAATTGCTGATAAGCCTCAATGAGTAAGCCAACATTCTTATGAGGTTTCTGGTTACCCACATACAGGATGAACTTACCGTTAATACCGAATCTGCCCTTAGTCTCCTCAACCTTATCTTCATTGCTTCGCCTGAAACCTCCATCAACGGCATTATAAGTAACAACTATTTTCTCAGGCGGAACATTCAGATAATTAACTAGATCACGCTTTGAATTCTCTGAAACAGTGAGAATTCTACTTGCATTATTTGCCGCTTTTTTAACTATCAACCTATAGTACATCTTGTGAGCAACAGAAGACTCTTCCGGAAATAATACATGAATCATATCATGTATAGTCATGATTACTTTGCATCCACCTGAGATGGGACCAAAAAATGATGGCGAGTGAAAGATATCTATTTTTTCTTTTTTCAATACTCTTGGAATTGAGATTTGTTCTCCAATGCCATATAACTTTGATTTTGTTGTTGTTAAGGAAAAGTTTTCGCGGGAAGACACAAAATCATCTAAATAATTATCATTTGAAATCAACACATAATCATTTCTTTTATCTGTCCCGGATATACCTTTTATCAAATTATAGGCATACCTGGAAATTCCATGCATAAACGGACCTATCATACGAGTATCAATAGCAATTCTCATTTAGCTATACCTGCCATGCTTCCAAATAATGCATCCAATTCACACAAAACATCACTGACCTTTATCTTATCCATACACAAGTGAGTACTTTGGGGGCATACTCTCATTTCACAGGGCGAACACTCTACTTCTTTATGTATCACTCTATTGACATTATTATCAAGCGATCCCCACTGCTTTAAAGTATTTGTTCCACTAAAAAGAACAATACATGGTGTTCCAACCGCCGCTGCAACATGGACAGGACCAGAATCACAACTTATCAATACAGAACACCTCTCTAACAACACAGCCAGCTCCCTTATACTGAGTCTGCCAATAGTATTTATATAATCAATATTTAACCGTTCATGTATATAATTAAAGCAGATGCCATTATTATCATTTCCTATCAGGACAATCCTGCCATAGTTCCTCTCGTTCAGTTCCTTAAGTAAATGCAGAAATTTTTCTTTCTTCCATGACTTTGAAGGATAACCTGCTCCCATATGAATCGCTAACATAGGATTACTTTTGCCAACATTTTCCCTCTCTAAGAGTTCCAGAACGTTTGCTTTATCAGATTGAGAATAATAGATCTGAAATCTTCTATTGGCCACTTTACAATCCAGCTCTTTGATCAATTTAATATTTTTCTCAACCTCCTGCATATCTTTTTCATAATCCGGTATCTTATTAAGCAGAAATCCTCCACCCGTAACACCATATCCCACTCTGTATTTCACTTTACCAAGGAACATTAACAAAATATTCCTCATATCACCCCTTAAGTCAATCCCTATGTCAAAGTTTTCTTTTCTGATCTTCCTTAATATAGAAAGAATTTCACCAAGGTTTATTCCATTAGTGGCAGAAAACCACGTCTTCCCCATTACAAATACGTTGTCTACATATGGATTCATCTCTACAACTCCCTTTGCCTCAATACCTACAAGCACAGAAAGCCTGGCTTCCGGATATCTTTTCTTCAATGCCTCATACAAAGGAGTAGTAAATATTACATCACCAATACCATCCAGTCTTATAACTAATATTCTTCTGATTCTTTCTGGTAATTCAAACCTCCTCAATCCAAATAAAGAAAAAAGAATGCTACCTATCAGGTCAAACATCTTTACCAGGTAAATGTTCCTCTTTTTTCTGAAGACATACATATTATATTAACAAGCCATCAATGTCTCGTACTCACTAAGTACCGATCTAGCGGTCTTCTCCCATGAAAAGAACGTGGCCCTTTTAATGCCCTTCACTCGTAACTCATTCTGCAACTTGTCATCTGTCAGCACACTCAACATTGCATCACAGATACTGTCTGTATCATAAGGATCTACTAATATTCCAGCGTCTTCCAGGACTTCCGGGATTGAAGAAACATTTGAAGCTACAACCGGTGTACCACAAGCCATAGCTTCAAGTACAGGAAGACCGAAGCCCTCATATAGTGAGGGCATAATAAATAGACTTGCAGCGTTATACATGAGCGCCAGGTCATCATCGTCAATATAGTCAAGAAAGATGATATCATCTTCTATTCCAAGCTTATTTACCTGTTCTCTTACTCCATCATAAGCCCAACCCTTCTTACCGGCGATCACCATGGTATGAGGCAATGACGTTTTATCCTTCAGCTTTTTAAATGCTACTGCCAGTCGGTTGAAATTTTTCCTCGGTTCAACAGTTCCCACAGACAATATAAATTCAGAAGGGATATTGTATTTCAGTCTTACATCTTTCAAAAGTGATGTATTCTGCACAACCTCAAACGCATCATCTACAGCAAGGTAAATAACCCTAATATCATCTGGTTTCACGTTTAAATATTTAACAATATCATTCTTCGTATTTTCAGAATCTGCAATTATCACATCAGCCTTTGAAACTGCGAATGGAAGTAATTTACTCCAGTAAAACCTTGATACTGCTCCCAGATTCTCTGGAAATATAATGCCTATCAGGTCGTGGACTGTACATACTAGTTTACGCGGTTTTATAAT
>CAJXKT010000156.1 GCA_913055705.1 uncultured bacterium | reverse complement strand
ATAAAAACCATTATTGATAAATTCAGTGCCTTTCATTAATTTTGGATACAGGCCTAAGGAACTTTATTAATATGTTGGTTGTCGATAAGTCAAAAGAGGCATTCAGGGAAGCCTTAAAAAGCATTCCCGGCAGTGTAAACAGCCCTGTAAGGGCATTTGGAGCAGTCGGAGGTGATCCTCTATTTATAGAATCAGGTCATGGTTGTTATCTTAATGACATTGATGGTAATAGATATGTAGATTATGTACTTTCCTGGGGCCCATTAATTTTAGGGCACCTTGAGAAGTCAGTTGTAAAGAGCCTGAAAAGAATCTTAAAAAAAGGCACAAGCTTCGGAGCGCCGACTGAACTGGAAACACATCTGGCTCAACTCGTAAAAGAGGCGATGCCTTCGATTGAGAAGATTCGGATGGTTAATTCGGGCACGGAAGCCACAATGAGTGCTATACGGCTGGCAAGAGGTTACACCAGGAGAGACGTCGTTATAAAGTTTGACGGTTGTTATCACGGTCACGTAGACGGCCTTCTTGTCCAGGCTGGTTCGGGGGCTACTACGTTAGGCGTTCCCACGAGCCCTGGAGTCCCGCAGGATTACGTACGAAATACTGTAACCATACCCTTTAACGATCTTGGAGCTGTTAAAGAAGTCTGTAAGAATCGCGGCGAAGAGATTGCCTGCATTATTTTAGAACCTGTTGCGGGAAATATGGGAGTGATACCTCCACAAAAAGGGTATTTAAAGGGTTTAAGGAAAATAGCAGATAAGCACGGAATCGTTTTGATTTTCGATGAAGTAATGACCGGATTCAGGGTTTCACACGGGGGTGTACAGGCGCTTCAAAAAGTAACTCCGGATTTGACAACACTCGGCAAGGTAATCGGCGGTGGGTTGCCGGTTGGTGCTTATGGCGGCAAAGCAGAAATAATGGACTGTATATCACCGGTTGGCCCGGTATATCAGGCGGGAACTTTATCCGGTAACCCGATGGCAATGACATGCGGTATTGCTACGCTGGAGAAATTAAAAAAGAAGAGTCTTTATAAGAAACTGGAAAGAAACTCTAAAAGACTGGCAGAAGGCTTGAAGAGATCTGCTGAAGAAGCAGGAATTCCTACATATCATACACGAGTCGGCTCAATGCTTTGCACGTTCTTCAGCGAAGATGAGGTAACTGATTATGAATCTGCTAAAAGATGCAACACGGAGCGGTATGCATCTTGGTTCCATGGGATGCTGGAAAGAGGATTTTACTTTGCTCCTTCTCAGTTTGAGGCGGCTTTTATTTCAACCGCTCATAGAGAAGAGGATATAGATTCGACAATAGAAGCCAGCTGCGAGGTTATGAAGTCTTTAAGGAATTAATGAACATAGTAAACGATAAAAGAAACCTGACATTCTTTTTAATGGTGTAGAAGTATTCCTGCCATGGAATTTCAAAACCACGTTTTTTACCAGCCCCCCCCCGACATTCATTCCCGTCACCGCCAGAATGCGTCGGGCTGGCGAACAACTTTGACGGGCAGGCAGGCGGGATGCACATAACTCGCTTGAGGCTGCACTTTTCTCTTTAAAAAGACTTGTAATCGCAGCTTACACGCCTCTATAAACTTTAATCGAACTTCCTTAAAAGTTGTATTTTTTACTGTTAATATTGTTGCAGTTAACCCTATAGAAACCGCTACAAATTTTATTATCATAACAAATATAAAAAATCCTATAAATGGAGAAGAAACCCACTTCGAAAATAGCGAGGTTATTGGTGCAAAGCCATTTAAATGTGTGAAGAAAAATACCATCATTACTATGAACGCAACCATTACTACCACAAATTTATATATAGCCAGTTTCCACATTACTTTGGTAAAAGTTTCTAATGCATTCTCCTTTTTTTCTCTTATTATCTCTATAAGATTTTCCCTTTTACCAATTAAGCTTGTTTTTAACTGATATACATTCATAAACTTCCCTTTATCGATACATCTCTGAATAATTTTAGTTGCAAGCATAAACCGGATACTAATTTAAAAACATATATTTGTCAAATAGATTTTACATATATCTAGGACCATTATATTGAGTTGTCACATAATAAGCAAACAGTCGCTGTTTAGAGTTAAATTTACATTTATTAAAAATGATCCTTCTTTTTCACCTATTTTCGTCTTGCTTTTTATCTTAATTTTATTAACATAGCGGGTTTCAATTAAAATCAACCGGGAAATATCGTCCTTAGATGCTTATTATATGGTAGGGAGCTCAGATAACTTTAAAGATGGGATTCGTTTTGCTGTAAAAATAAGCACTGGATTGATCATAGCCATATTTCTAGGAACATTTACTGGCCATTTACTAGACAAATATTTTCATACAAAGCCCTTGTTGATTTTACTGGGGCTTTTTATTGGCTTTACAGTCGGTCTGTTAAATGTTTATAGGTATTTTAAAGAAGAGGGGAAAAAATAAAAAGAGTTCAAAATTCCCTGGTATTCAAATTAATAAATTTTCTCTTTATAGTTAGCCATCATTTAGTCTTTTTATAGGAATCTGTTTTTGAAACAACACAACCCTTTAGAACACTTTGAACTTCATCCTCTTATAGAACTCAAGCTCCTTGGTATAGATATCTCTGTAAATAAGGCGGTAATAATGATGTGGATTATATGTATCCTGATCCCCGCCTTGTTTATGTTTGCAGTTAGGGGGCGAAGGATGATACCCAACAGGCTACAGAGCCTGGTGGAAATAAGTGTTGAATTTTTAAAGAATATGGTAGTGGAAAATATGGGCAAAGAAGGTCTCAGGTTTTTCCCTTTCATTGCTACGTTATTCTTTTTTATCCTATTTTGCAATCTTCTTGGGATTATTCCTGGTTCTTATACAGTAACCAGCCAGATTATTGTTACTGCACTCTTTGCAATAATAGTGTTCATAATAAGTCAAATCGTAGGCTTAATGAAACACAGACTCAGATACTTTAAGATATTTGTACCTGAAGGGGTACCGAAATTTATTTTACCGTTAATAGTACCCATTGAGATAGTAAGTATGTTCGCAAGACCACTCTCTTTATCCGTCAGGTTGTTTGCTAATATGACAGCAGGACACACCATACTCATCGTATTTTTCTCAATGGCTATATCACTTAAGTATATAGGTTTTATACCTTTCCTTGTTACTGTGCCATTAAGTGGGTTAGAGTTATTTATCGCTTTTATACAGGCTTATATATTTACCATTCTAACGTGTGTATACATTGGTGAGGCGATTAAGATGCATTGAAGTCTACTCGTGAATTGATTAAATTTTGTTGAAAGGAGGTAGTTTATGGATAGTACAGCAGGTGCATTAATAGGCATGGGCATGGCTGCTGCAGGTTTTGCAGGTGCGGGTGTAGGAATAGGATTTATCTTTGGAAAGATGATAGAATCGGTAACTCGCCAACCCGAGGCGGAGGCAAGGGTAAGTAAGTATATGTGGATAGGTTTTGCCCTTGTGGAAGCAACTGCCCTTTATGGTCTCGTTATAGCCTTTATCATTATGGGTATGAGGGGAGGATAATAGTAATACTTGTTTCATGTTTTAAAAATCTTTGTGTGATTTAAGATTGTTAAACTAATTTCTTCAATATCCATATAATTAAAAGGAGAGAAAAATGCCTCAATTCGATCTACACTATCTAACTCCTCTAACCTTTTGGTCACTGATATCTTTTATTATATTGATGGTGATCCTTTACAAGTATGCCCTTCCATCAATAACCGAAATACTTGATGCCAGACAAGAGAAGATAAAAGGTGACATTGATCAAGCAGAGAAGTTAAGGGGAGATGCTGAAAGGCTAAAAGGAGAGTACCAGAGAAATGTTATAAAAGCTGAAGAAGAAGCCGAAGGAAAGATTCAAGCTGCAGTAATAAAGGC
>CAJXKT010000155.1 GCA_913055705.1 uncultured bacterium | reverse complement strand
AGAGAACACGTTTACCTAATTTGATAGAGGGAATCCTGCCCTGGCTAGCCAACTCATACAATGATTTGACTGGTAAACTCGTGTACTCAGAAACTTCATTAATGTTTACGTATCGTCTATTTGTCATTGTTCTTCTATTTATGACCGTTTGAAAAACAGGGTGGTGAAGGGTACCTTCTACGTAAAACTATTTATAATCCTCTCTTCATGGAGACTTTTACTATTACGGTACCCTATGGTACCCTGCCTCAATCTGACCACTCAGAATAATCATTTGCTCGTTCTTCTACTGGCAACCCAATTCCTAACCGCCAAGTACGACTATTAGTTTTGGTCACCTCATAGCCCTTTTTGTTTAAAGAGGCACCAAATTTTTTCATGGATAGAAATATTTCACCATTCTTCTCGCAAAATTTCTTGTATGCATCAAAAAGTGCAGTTGGATTCACCTTAGCATTAGGTAATAAAGTGCAGCATTCTTCTAGGAATTCGTTCACGGTATCCATTTCGTTTCGATAATCCTTTGTGGCATTCACTACTTCCTCTGGTGTTTGCAATCCATTTCTTTGCCAATCCAGACAGCCTTCAATAGCCCAATTAAGTATTCCAGAAAACTCATCCTTCAATTGTTCGTCTAAATCCAGAATCTGTTTCTCTTCTGGTATACTCACGGTAAACGGTATAAGCTTGACTCGTCGCCATATAGCAGGATCATTACAATTAATCTTAGGCTTATGGTTTGTAGTGAGAAATATCTTAAATTGTGGTACAAACTCAAAGTATTCTCTATAGAGAAATCTTGCCGCAACCACATCACCACCAGTGATCTGCTTAATAACATTTTCAGCCAGTCGTCTGCTTTCTTCGGCCTCTACCGCCGAAATAAAACGCTTTCCCTGCATCCTTGCAATATCATTATTCGCAACATTACCTTGGTTTTTTGATAAGAATGTTTCAAAGCTCGCTGCTTGTGCATAATCTCCAAGCAAAGCACCAATTGTTTTTATGAATGTAGATTTGCCATTTGCCCCATCTCCGTGAAGAATGAAGAAGCATTGCTCTCTTGTGTCTCCAGTTAGAGCATATCCAACTGTTCGTTGTAAGAACGATATTAACTCTTGGTTTCCGTCCATGATCTTATCTAGGAATCCAAGCCACTTCGGGCACTCTGCATTTGGATCATAAGTCACTGGTATTACCTTTGTGATAAGATCGCTCTTGTCATGATCATTCAAATTCCCTGTTCTGAGGTCAATGGTTCCATTATGGCAATTTAGTAACCATGGATTACGGTCTAGATCGTCTGGTGAGATTGCTACTCCTTCACTACTCTCTGCCAACCTGATCATTGCTTGTATTCTGGTGGCTGTTTCTGAGGCAAGTCCCCATTTAACAAGAGCACCCCTTTCTTGAGAATCAGATATCCTAGCTGCTTCACGAAACATGTTCTGAATCGTTTTTATTGCAAATCGCTGAACTTGTCCATTATCAGCAATCTGCCATGCTCCGTATTGAGCATTCCACACCAACCACTTCTTCCATGCACCACAGTATCGTATAATACCACCATAGCTATTTGTAATTCGCTGAGAATTTCCTAGCTCAGTATTGTGTATGCGGTTAACCAGTATCACCGTTTTTCCGTACTCCCTTTTCTGAATACTGTTGATAATCGAAGATATTTCATACGTATCCATGGGATGATTAGTTTTCATATTGATCATCAGGGCATTTTCCATACATTCATCAAAACCAAGACCATCACTTACCCACGAACCAATAAGTCTAGTCATATCGGTATTTCGGCTTCCCTCTTTTGAACCACTATAAAGTTCTTTTAATGGTTTCTTATATGTATCTACCATTGATGCCCCAACCGATTCAGGAATCTTCTCAAGAAGATTAACAAGGCTGTATGCATAATCATTAATCTCAATAATCTCACAAAGTGGTTTATCAGGATATTTGTGATTTTTCGTGTTGGGTAATCTAATGATGCGTGGTATATCTCCAATATCATCCAATGCACACTCACCTAATTTATTTAATTCCAGTCGAATCCAATCGTTTACCTTCCGTACATCTGTACCTCTGAACTCGCTGCCTATCGTTAAGTCCACAGGTTTATCAAGCAGGAAGTATAGATGAAGCCCTCCTCCTGAGTTTACGACAATAGATGGCTTAAGTGGAAAACAATCTAATACGCCTTTAACTTTATCCTCTTTAATGTTCTTGAAATCGATCTCCGCCCACACACATGGGATACTTACTACATTTTCTCCTGCCCCACCCTTGCCGTCTCTTGTGCTAAGACCGAAATATAAGTTCCTGTTTTTGTATTTCTCACAGAATTTATCTACTTCTTCCCCGATCGATTGCCAGCTACCGTCAAGAGGTATAAAACATCGTTTCGTAATGCCACCCTCTTTAATAGCCCGAAGTTCTATATAGCCATTACATCCTTCGAATAATTTCTTAAATAGGTCGTTTCTGTCCATTCTCATTTAACTCCTCATATATGTTCTGACTTCCTGAATGTATCAAAGAAGCCGTTAGTAATATTGCTGTTTTGATTCCATTAAATCCTCAAAATAATACTTCTTAAATAGCGAGAGTTAACTTGTAAAAAACAGGGTTTGCGTGTCTACCCACGCTGATGCATACTTCTCCTTGTCTAAAACATATGAAATATCCAAGACGATTCTTCATATGCTTTGTTTGTGTGAGTTGTAACCACGAGTTGTAACCGTACATATGGCTTGTTATAAAATACTATTTGGATAGAAAATTTTAGCCTTGATTTTGGTGGTGGTTTTTGGTATGCATGTAGATAACCACCACGAAAAAAGGCTGTATACATTAGCGTGTGTCCTCCCTTTTAAGTGGGTTTCAAGGCGTAAGGAGTTCCAGCTCTTTACGCCTTTTTTTCTTGTTTTCGTCTTGATACGCTACTCAAAATAACAGTCAACCCTGACACTTTGCAACAACACTAGAAGCGCCTTGCTACTATTTGTTGTTACCGTTTCCGAAATTAGTTTCCTCCTCCCCATTGTTTATTACGTAATTGTTGTAATTATTAAAAAGCCTACTCAAGTTACCTTTTTCCACCTCCTTCTCTCCTTAAAAATAACCCAATAAAAAAACCCCACAAATCATTTCTGACTTGTAAGGTCCTATATAACACTAATCGAAGTGTAACATACAATATATAGAATGTCAAGTAGATTTCCAGGAATCAGCAAGTTTCATTTTCTAACGTGAAATGTAATATCAGAATGTCACTAATCAAATCATTCAGAAGCCAAGAAATAGATACTTTCTTCGTTGATTTTCTAATTTAAAGTCATTATAAGAATGTCATATGCTGCCTAAACATCATAAAACCAGCCACTTTCTTAAATCAGGGCTATTCGACAACCTTTCTAGCTTTGCAGAGTTAGAAGATCGCATATCCAAACTACCAACAACTACGGATATGGGTGATGCCTTTGAGGTATTTGCCGAAGCCTATTTCTTTACTCAAAAGATTGAGCAGGCAGAAGAGGTATGGCCGTTCAAATCCATTCCTTCCAGTATAAAAAAAGACCTATCCTTAGGTACTAACCAACAAGACATGGGTGTTGATGGTGTGTATAAGACTACATCAGGTGAATTCAATGCCTATCAAGCTAAATTCCGTACAGGACGACCCTCGCTTACCTGGAGGGAAATATCAACATTTATGGGGCTTACTGACAATGTGAACCAACGTGTCTTATTTACTAACAGCAATGATATGCCATCAGTAATAAATGATCGTACTGGATTTCATTGTATTCGTGGCAATGATCTTGACCGTCTGGACAAGAATGACTTTAAGACTATCGTAAGATGGCTACAAAGCGGTGACATAAAAGTAGAGGAAAAGACACCTCTTCCTCATCAGGATGAG
>CAJXKT010000154.1 GCA_913055705.1 uncultured bacterium | reverse complement strand
TTTCCATCTCTTCCATTGGAGTACCTTTGTTTATAAGTTCCATCTGGTATCTGTGAAGTCTTTCGTTTGATTGATGGGCAATCATATCTCCAGGTAGATCAAAATCCGCCATCTCTATGAGTTTGCTGTAAATTTGCTCATGCATTTCACCTTCTACCTGATTCTTCTTTTCCACCTCCAACCTCTTTGAAAGAAACTCCCTTAATTCACCAAGTGTATCGTAACCAACCTGTTTTGCCAACTCATCATTTATATCAGGACTGGCAGGTCTTTTAATTTCTTTAATAGATATTTCCATCTTGGCAGACTTATTTCTGTGTTGTTCTACAGAAAAGTTGTCACCCAATTCGACAACCATAGTAAGCTTGTCTCCGGATTTCGCGCCTACAAGATTAGTCTTCAGATCAGGTACGTTAATATTAGCCACACTGGAACCAGAAACCATAACTTCCAATTCTTCGTCATTCCAAATTGCCTCACCATTAACACCAACTTCACAATCACATATAATATAATCTCCGTCTTTTACTTTACCTTTTTTCACAACAGCAAGTTGGGTTTTCTGCCTGCTTACAGCTTTCAATGCATTTTCTATATCTTCATCAGTAACTGAAACAGGCTTCTTCTTCAGTTGCATTCCTTTGTAGTCTCCCAACTCAAATGTTGGCAAGACCTCCAATGTAATCTTGAATTTTAACGGCTTGCCCAACTCAAGGTCAATGTCTCCAACATCCGGGTCACCGATAGGTGATAATTTGTTCCCTTCCAATGCTTGCTGGTATGACTCGCTGACAACTGCCCGCTTGACATCTTCTATAATTCTGTCACTAAACTTCTTCTCAAGAAGCTTCCTGGGAGCTTTACCTTTTCTGAAACCTGGCAACTTGGCCATTCTGGATACTTCGTTTAGTTGCTTTTGCCACTCATCTTCTATTCTTTCCTTTGGTATCTCAATCTTAAGTGATTTCTTACATGGCCCTACTTCTTCTATCTCTATATTCATTGTTTTATTCAAACCGTTTCTATGGGTTTCCTTTTAGTCTTCAAGCTATACATCATGCCTGATTTAACAGCAAGGCCAATAAAATGGAGCGGGTGATGGGATTCGAACCCACGACATTCACGTTGGCAACGTGACGCTCTACCACTGAGCTACACCCGCTTACTATAAGTTAAGTCTTTGGCAACTTTTACAAGGAATCATCCTGCCGGCAACCGAGGCTTACATGCCGTTGTGGGTGTTACTCGCCGTCGGGAGACGGATCCTATCAAAAAGATTGAAATTCCTAGACATTGAATTATAATTAACCAATAAGGATTTACAATATATTTTTATTTGGTGCGAGAGGGGGGAGTCGAACCCCCATACCTTGCGATACTAGATCCTAAGTCTAGCGCGTCTGCCAATTCCGCCACCCTCGCTCACAACAATTTATTAAAGATTCAGAAATCCCTGAATTATTTTGCCCACCTGCCAATTTGCCTGTTAACGGACTAATGCGACCATCTTTGCCACAATATTCACTTAGATAGCTTTTACCAATTTTCAAGTTTTGTTTCAAGTACTATATTTTCAATCATTTAATGATTATAGATAATTCTAAAATCACTTGCGCTACAAAAGCCTATATGATAGGATTTTCACGAACTTCAGAAACTATTTCAGAAGCAAAATTTACAACTTAGAGTGTAATAAGCAATCTATAAGACAACTTGCAAATTATGCACAAAGTTTACCACTGCAACGAATAAGTTTCTAATATGTACTCAAAAAGTATCACCATTATAGTTATTATTGATAGAAAGGATAAATAATGAAAGGTGTTGTTCTTGCCGGTGGTCTTGGTACTCGATTATTGCCTTTAACGAGAATTACCAACAAGCATCTATTACCTATTTTCGACAAACCAATGATTTACTATCCATTGCAAACCTTAATAAATGCAGGAATTGATGATATTATGATTGTTACCGGAGGTAATAATGCAGGTGATTTCCTCAAGCTTTTAGGCAATGGGAGGCAATTTGGATTGAAGGACATAAGCTACACATACCAGGAAGGAGAAGGTGGAATCGCAGAAGCACTGGACCTGACCAGGAACTTCGCAGACGGTGAAAAGGTTTTGATTGTCTTGGGAGACAATATTATTGAAAAGAACATAATCAAAGAAAAAGAGGATTTTGAGAAACAAAAGGAAGGCGCCAAGATATTAATAAAGAAAGTCCCGCATCCATCAAGTTTTGGTGTTCCAGAACTTGAAGGGAATAAGGTGATTGGCATTGAAGAGAAACCTGAAAACCCTAAAACAGACCATGCTGTCATAGGCATTTATATGTACGATAGCCGTGTATTTGATATCATCGAAACACTTGAAAGGTCAGACAGGGGAGAATTAGAGATTACTGACGTCAATAACGCTTACATAAAAGACGGAACGATGACATGTTCGGTTTTAGACGGTTGGTGGATAGATGCGGGCAGTTCACCGGAGAATTTAGCGGAGGCAACACAACTTGTTATCAAAACAGGCGCTAACAATTTAACATAAACTTAAAACAGATCGCAGATTTCCACAGTACAGCAGAACCGCACATTCTTATAATCTGCGCCCAAAAGGACGTATATGCGTATTATTTCAGGTAAAGCAAAAGGTGTACGACTATCAGCATTAAGCAGTAAACGAACCAGGCCAATATTGGATAGAGCGAAGGAGTCCTTATTTAATATTTTAGGAGACTCTATACATGATAGTGTTGTTCTGGATTTATTTGCAGGTACCGGATCACTAGGAATAGAAGCTCTTAGTCGAGGTGCAAAAAGGTGTTTATTTGTAGATAATAGTACAAATGCCATTCTGGTAATTAAGAAGAATCTCCAGGATGCAGAATTTCTAGAGAAATCTGTTGTTCTAAAAATAAACGTTTTTAGATTGCTAGGAATTCTAAAAAATAAGCATCAAAAATTTAACCTTATGCTGGTAGCTCCTCCATATAAATTATTGGATTTAGATTACAGAGATAGAAAAGAAATCTTTTCTATGCTGGATGAGTGCGTTTCCAGAAAAATCATAAATGAAACAGGAATTATTGTACTCCAACATCACAAAAAACAAACGGTCAGCAAAGAAAACTTCAAACAGTTGAAGATAATTAATGAAAGACAGTATGGCGCGACACAGTTTACTTTCCTGGGAATAAGCTCAAACCCTGAGACGTAAAAATTCTCAGAAGCTTCCAACCCGAACCAAACTACAATACAAAACCCTCAACATGTGTTCTTGTTTGGGAAAAATGGTTTTAATTTTACAAATTATTTCAAATCAACATTATTTCGTTTTGTGAATAAAAACAATTGTGAAATAAATAGAATTAGCCTTAAGGCGCCTGCCAAGATAAATCTTTTCCTGGAAATTTTAGGCAAAAGAGATGATGGTTATCATGAGATTGAAACAGTAATGCAGGAAATTGATCTTGTGGACAACCTTCAGTTTGAAGAAATCCAGGAAGGTGTGCGGCTTAATTGCAATGACAAGAATATTCCTTCAGACGAAAACAATCTTGTATGCAAAGCTGCAAATCTTATTCTAAATGAGTGCGGAATCAGAAAAGGAGTATTGATAAGTTTAGAGAAAAATATACCTGTGGGAGCTGGTTTGGGCGGTGGGAGTAGTGACGCAGCCGCTACCCTTAAGGCATTGAATTTACTTTGGAAGATCGGACTTAACGATGCTGAGCTAATGGAATTTGCTGCAAAGCTGGGATCCGATATTCCTTTTTTCATAAAGGGCAAGACTGCGTTATGTAGTGGGAGGGGAGAAAAGATAACTCCGATTGAAGTGAAAAGTGAAATGAATTATCTTGTCATTTTTCCGCATATCAATATCAGCACAACAATGATCTACAGAAACCTGAAAATTGACTTGACAAAAAAAATAATAGATGTAAGCTTTTTTTTGAACGCGCTAAAACATCATAAAGCTGCTGGTATCAGTAAGTTGTTGTTTAACCGTTTAGAAGAAGTAATTTTCACTACATACCCTGATTTGTTAGATGTAAAAAAGGTCTTGGGTTATTATGATTTTTGTGGTTTATCAGTTTCTGGTAGTGGGTCAGCCTTTTTCGGTTT
>CAJXKT010000153.1 GCA_913055705.1 uncultured bacterium | reverse complement strand
TAGAAAATGGGCAAGACTATAATGATAGTAGAAGATGAACAGGCGTTTCATGACCTTTATACTATGATGCTGGAAGATACAGATTATGAGATAATTCGTGCGTATGATGGAGATGAAGCTTTAGCAAGATTAGAGGAAAAGAAACCGGATTTGATTGTTCTCGATATACTGTTAGATCTGGTAACCGGAGACACATTCTTTCTATACATAAAGGGCATGCCCGAATATGCTGATATTCCGGTTATTGTATGTAGTAGCTTCTCAGAAAAAGCATATAAGAATCTGAAGGAAATGGATCCAAAGCTAGTATTTCTTGAGAAACCTTTTACAAAAGAACAAATGATTGAGCAAATTACTGCTAAGATCGGATAGGAAGTACTAGTCTCGCAATTAATCTTCTCTACACATTGCGGACGTCTGAAAATCATATCCTAGGTAGAGCAAAAGTCCAGTTTGTTATCATTCCTCTTAAACACCATTCACATATCAAGCGTAATCAGGTGGTAAATCTGAAATATATTATCTTCCCTCAGCACCATATTCTCACTACTTTATCAAATACCTTAATATCATCTCTTAGTTACTGAACTCATTATAGTTCAACAAAAACCGCAGGCATTTTTGCGGTTGGTCCTGAAGGGAGTTTCATCCCGTATGAAATCAAAAAATTAATTGAGTGCGGTTTTACTGCCGTTCATATGGGAGAAAGAACCCTGCATGTTGTAAGTGCCATATCGGGCATGGTATTAAGATTGATGTAGACTGTCAGAATGAAATTGAGTAGATTATAAGAAATGGTAAAAGATATATTTTCACAAATAGCTGAGTACAACATCAGACAGGCAAGCCCAACTCCTTTTAAGACTGTCCTGCTCGTAGTCGATATGCAGAAATACTTTGGCGAGATTGCCGAACCCATACTTGAGAACGTTACTTCATTAATTAGGGGCTGCAGGGAAAATGGAATCAAGGTTCTTTTCACCCGGCATGGCCACAAAAGTAAAATTGATGGAAGTATGATGTCAAAATGGTGGGGAGACCTGATTAAGTATGGATCAGAAGAGTGGGAGATTATTGATGGAATAGAGGTGCCTCCTGAAGACATAATTGACAAGAGCAGGTATAGTGCATTTCATAGAACTGATCTTGATCTGAGACTTCAAAACGCCGGTGTGAAGGACATAATCATTTCCGGAGTGCTGACCAATTGCTGTGTAGAGACAACGGCAAGGTCAGCTTTCGACCACGACTATGGGGTGTTTGTAGTTGGAGACGCATGCGCTACTGTTGCCGAAGAACTACACATTGCCACCCTTAAGACTCTGGCCTATGGATTTGCCTATGTTGTGGATACTAAGATGATGATAGACTTTTTGGAAACGTAAAGAATATGAAGAGAGCCGGGGCACATGTAAGTGCCATATCGGGCTTGGTATCAAGATTGGTATAATCCTTAATTCAGCCTAATCTCTCTTCATTCTCTCGCCAAGACTATAATGACTCCAATAAAACCTTGTAATCAATACTGCTAAATGTACAATATTCCAAATAATATAAACAACCCTTGTTTATAGGAAGAACATGGAAAAACCCATGAAGAAAGTATTGTTGGTGTACCCTGAATTTCCTGTATCATTCTGGGGATTTCAGTATGCAATAGAGTTCATCGGGAAAAAGTCTAACGTGCCGCCGCTCGGACTGCTTACTATTGCCGGCATGATTCCTAAAGACAGCTACGAGATAAAGCTTGTCGATATGAATGTTACTTCTCTCAAGGCTGAACATATCACATGGGCAGATCTTGTTTTGACCTCATCCATGATTGCCCAGGAGCAATCTCTAAGATTAGTAATTTCCCAATGTAATCTTTTGGGCGTACCGATAGTGGTTGGTGGGCCGCATGCCACATCGTACCATGTTGATATTGAAGGTGTGGATCATTTCATTTTAGGTGAAGGTGAAGAAATCTTTCCTGAATTTCTTGCGGACTATGAGAATGGCAGGGCAGGAAAAATATATCGTGCCCCGGGACTGCCGGATATGTCGAAGACGGTGCCGCCACGTTTTGATCTTCTGGATTTAGGTGCATATAGGTCTATGGCTTTACAGTTTTCCAGAGGGTGTCCGTTTGATTGTGAATTCTGTGAGATTACAAATCTCTTTGGCAAAGTACCCCGGACTAAAACGAATGAGCAAATGTTGGCTGAGCTTGAAATTTTTTATGACATCGGATGGCGTGGACCGGTATTTCTCGCTGATGACAATTTAATCGGAAACAGACGTAATGCGTTACGCCTCTTAAACGCAATTGCGGAATGGCAGAAAGAGAAAAATTATCCATTCTCCTTTTACACTGAGGCCAGCATGACACTCGCAGAGCTGGAACCATTAATGGATTCTATGGTAGAAGCCAGGCTTACTACAGTATTCCTGGGAATTGAAAGTCCCAATCCGGACACTCTTAAGAAAATGAAGAAGAATCAAAATACCAAGAAGAACGTGGACAATTATATGCACCATGCAGTCAAAACTATTCAGAGCAAGGGTATTATGGTTTCAGGTGGATTTATTGTAGGATTAGACGGAGACGGGCCGGAGATCTTTGACACACAAATCAACTTTATCAAGGATACCGGTATTGCAATTGCCATAGTTGGGTTATTGACAGTAGTACGAGGAACAAACTTGTATGATCGGCTTGAACGAGAAGGGCGGCTCATCAGGGAATCCATTTGTGACAGTACGGATGTTAATATAAACTTTATTCCGGAGCTGGACAAACAAAAGCTTATCAATGGATACAGGCACGTCCTTAATGAGCTTTATGATCCAACACTTACTAACTATTTTAAACGCTGTTTGTCACAGTTTAGAAATATGAAATCTGTCAAGCACAATAAGGTACGTATAGGAAGAACTGAAGTGCTCGCAATTATGATATCTTTCAAACGGCAAATATTATCAAGGCAGGGATATGCATATTTGAAGTTCATTTTAAGAACGATTTTCCAATATCCCAGGATGTTAACGAATGCCTTTGAAATGGCGATAGTAGGTTATCATTTGCAGAAGCACGCAGAACAAATCCTGTCGACATGTAAAGATTTGCCGAATGAGTAATAAAGTAGTTCCAAAGAATTAAGGTGTAAGGTATAAAGTATGAAGAGAGTCGGGGCTCATGTAAGTGCCGGTGGCGGAGTAGAGAATGCGCCGCTGAACGCAGTGGCAATAGGAGCAAAGGCGTTTGCACTTTTTATGAAGAACCAGAGACAGTGGAAGGCAAAACCTTATACCACTGATAATATTGAGAAATTCAGGCAGAATTGTGAAGACGCCGGATATCTGCCGGAACATATACTCCCTCATGACGGTTATCTGATAAATCTCGGACATCCGGAAAAGGAGGGGTTAGAGAAATCAAGAGATGCCTTTCTGGACGAGATGCAGCGCTGTGAGAAGCTAGGGCTGGTAATGCTGAACTTCCATCCGGGTAGCCATCTCAAAAAAATTTCAGAGGATACCTGCTTAAAGAGAATTGCCGAATCAATTAACATTACATTGGACAAGACCAGAGGTGTTACGGCAGTTATAGAAAATACTGCCGGACAGGGCACCAACATGGGTTTTCGGTTTGAACAACTGGCTTCTATTATAAATGACGTTGATGATAAAAAGAGAGTGGGAGTCTGCCTTGATACATGCCATACCTTTACCGCAGGGTACGATCTTCGAACAAAAAAGACTTTTAAGGCGACAATGGATGAGTTTGATAAAATTGTCGGGTTTAAATATTTAAGCGGAATGCACCTTAATGATTCCAAGCCTGATCTGGGCGCCCGTGTGGACCGGCATCAGAGCATTGGGAAGGGAAAGCTGGGAGTTGAGCCATTCCGGTTTATTATGAATGATAAACGCTTTGATGAGATCCCCATGGTGCTGGAGACAATTGATGCAACGATCTGGGCGGAAGAGATCAAACTACTTTACAGCCTTGAAAAATGAAAATAATCTTTTTCACCGCTCCCCGGACAAAAGGCGCCGAGGACAAGAAGGCGCAAAGAGCGCAAAGAAACAACCCATCCTTCGGCTCCGCTCAGGATGACGTTACACTGAGGGTTCTGAACGGCGTCACACTGAGCGGAGT
>CAJXKT010000152.1 GCA_913055705.1 uncultured bacterium | reverse complement strand
CCCTTCCAATCTCTTTAATCAAAATGTCAACCACTCCCTCTGCATTCATGTTAGTCGTGTCAAGATAAAAGGCATCATGTATTCTTTTAAGAGGAGCGAACTGCCTTGTCGAATCCCTGTGATCCCTCTGGCTAAGGTCCTCTGCTACATTATTTATGTCGCTTCGATCATCACATGTCTCCAGTTCAGAATGACGCCTCTTCGCTCTTTCTCTGATGTCTGCATCCATGTAAACTTTTTTATCTGCATCCGGGAAGACAACCGTACACATATCTCTGCCTTCGGCAACAATGTCTTTTTCCCTCGCAAAGTCTCTCTGGAGTTTAACCATTTTCTTTCGGACAAACTCCAGGCTGGATACATGATGTATATTTTCAGTTATAGACGGTTGTCTTATCTCTCCTGTTACATTAACACCATCTACAAATATCTCTGAGCCATCTGCCGAGCAGTCTATCCTGATACTGGTCTTATCCAGCAACTTAATGAGCCCTTCCTTATCACTGAAATCAATGCCCGCACTGCAAGCTTTCCATGTAAAAGCTCGATACATTGCACCACTATCGAGATACGTAAATCCAAGGCGCTCAGCTAACCCTTTTGCCGCAGTACTTTTACCAGACCCGGCTGGCCCATCGATTGCTATGATCAATAAGTATCTCCGATACTACTAATAAACTTTTAGAAGAGGCGAAACCCACCTATATAACAAAGCATATTTGTTAATGCAAGGTATTTTTATGTTATGTTGTTATTTATACACTATTTAGCTAACGTTTTCTCTCTATTTTCTCAAATTTTCCTTCAAATGCAAGTGCCACACTCCCGGACTTTATCATTACAGACGCTTCATGGTTTTTTCTCAATGCACTGTAAGTCCAGTTTGTACTTCCAATTATTGTTATATACTTATCAATAATCAGTACCTTGTTATGAGTTACTCTGTTTTCGTTATCATAAAAGACAGGAACACCATTTTTTGAAAGCAGTTCATACGCGTATTCACTCTTTTTTTCCAATACATTGCGATCTTTGCCTTTTTCCCAGAATTTGACATTCTGGTCAAAAATTACCTGAACTTCCACTCCCCTCTTATGAGCATTTATGAGATCAAGAACCAGCTGATACTCATCACCTCCCGTATGCTTTGGTTCCAGTTTTGCCATGAACATAACACATAGTATAGACTTTTTGGCATTGGTCAATGCCTTATGAACTGCCGGATAATATTCTGTGTCAACGAGAGGGATTACGTCATCCGCAGGCAGAGAACAGGCAGATCTTACTTCACACAAGAAGCAGGAGACACCGAAAAGGATTGTAAGTACTAATTGAGTGATTATTTTACCTGGGTTCATTTTGTAACTTAATATATATGGTTTTCAATGTTGATAACTCTTCGACTAAGTTTACACTGAGCATGCGAACGTGCTCAGTGTGACGTCATCCTCCACCTAACAGACCCCGCCTAGCAGACTGGCGCCCGCCCCCGTGCCGGTACGGACGGGGGCAGGCTGGCGGACAGGTAAGCGAAGTAGAAGGATAGAAGATCCGGAAGATTAAGTAATCATATTTTGTTGATTAATTTTTCGAACACATAAAGAAATACTGAACTCGCCATAGGGCGTGAATATTGTGGGGCGCGCATCTGAAGAACCTTACTATCACCCAGATATTCCGCCGTGAAATTCCGGGGCGGTTTCCAGTCATCACCTCTCTTCAAACGAATAAATTTATATGCCCTTTCAAGTCTTTCCCGCGTAATATCCTCGCATGATATGGCTTCCGGTGTTGTCCAACACAAACCGCTTTTCTCCCAGACCAGAGAATGTATTCCCTTAAGAATCTGCATAGCCTCGTCTTTGAGTCCCCTCATAATAAATGCAGATGCAATTGAATAGTTGGCGGCGATCCATATTTCCGGAGTTTGCTCTTCATCCGGAATAATACCATCAGTGGTGATTCCAGTTACAACGCCTCTTTCTCCATCAAAGTAATTAAGACAGTTATATTTATAAATGGATTTGTATGCCTTGACGATATACTCAGGTTTGTCGATTGATGGAAGCCCCAATAGATCAGCATACCACTGCCCGCAAAGCTGGTCGGCCATTACGTCATCGCATCCTTCATAACAATCATAATATTCCCCATTCCACAAGATTTTGTGAAAGGATTCCTTACCTGTTTCAAGCCAGTGTTGATATTGTTTTACAAGGGATGCCTCGTCCAGGATTTTTCCCATTTCGATCATTGCCTCCAGAGCCGCCAGCCATAGGCCACCACAATAGGTACTCAACCCTTTCATATGCCATGCAGAGTCGTACGTCTGGTCCGGGAATCCGGAGTTTTCCGGGATAAAATCTCCGTTTGTATCGAATTGCTGGAGATATTGCATGGCTTCGACACTCGAATTCCAATGCCGTCGCAACAACTGGTTATCCCGCCTGATACTAAAATAGTAATTTCTATAAACCATAAGTATATACTTAGTGTTCAGGTCTTTCCAGAGGTTGACATTTCTGTGGGAATAGGCGTTAAACTGGACAAATGGATCTTCTGCTTCCTTTGGATCAATTACCGGTTTTAGTGATGGCCTACCGAGGTCATGGGGACAGGCTCCACGCACCAGACGAATGTCTTCCTTTATATCCTCAGGCCTCTGGTATCCATAATCGTAACCATATTTCCAGGGAACCATCCTTTTGTCCTCCATGCTGATTCCTTCTTCGAATTGTTCCAGGACTCTATTTTCTATCTCAGGCCAATGCCTGAGTGTAGTGAAGGAATAATAAAAACGAACATCCAGGGTTTCGTAATTAAAATAGTCTATACTTTCGAGGAACCCGAAATTATCAGTGCCGGCTTCCCACAAAGTGCCCCCGTCCAGAAGATAATATTGTTCATTAAGAATCGTCTTAACGAGTAATGGGTCATGATTAGCCAGGGTTCTTACCTCATTATGCCATTTGTCTATTTCTTCTGACCAATCACTTCTATATTTCATTCCAATCCTTGCAAATTCAAGCGCGTTGATGTCACTGCACTCTTTATGCTCAGTATATTTCTTCTTGAAGATCCTTCCGTCAGGTTCATATATCCTTATTTCCGGAAAATCCCATGCAAGTGTCATTGGAATCTTCCTCGTTTCACCCGGCGGCAGAGTCACAGTAGCGCAGATAGCGGCTCCGTTAAGAATCCCTGTTTCAGCTTCAAAATCTACAGAACCATCAGGGAGACTTCCATTCTTAAAAAATGAACCTGAAATTTCACTTCCATCACCCCTGCAGTTAAAATTGGCAAGATAACTCAGCATGGTATCCGAAGATTGACTTTCAACAGAAATTGCAAACTCACCCCGGCGTGAGAGTGGCAGTTTAGACAAATCTTCCTTACAACTTGAAAGCCTTATTCCCAAAAATTGTTTTTCATTTACTACTTTGTGTTCCTGCCTGATTTTCGGCATTTCATCTGACCAGCGGCATTGAGAATACTCGCCAATATTTCGTGTCAAATCTTTTTCTTCCGGCATTCGCCCGGTCATATTTTCGAAGGTAAAGAGCAGGCCAACCGTAACCCTCTCTTTTAAAGGATTATGAATGTGCCAGGTATAATTCCCCAACGGCAAACTGCTGGAAAAATAGTTGTGGGGAATAATCGGGGAAAACTGTTCTAGTAAAATATGTATCGGATTTTCAGGATGAGTTGAATAGTCACACCAGGTCTTTGGAAAGAGTGCTGCATAAGTTCCTTGTTCTGCAGGATAATTCCATGGCCACGTTGAAAGGATCTTCAATAAAGATTGTCGGGTTGAATCTGCCGGCGAACCAGCCATAAGTGTTTGGATAAAAGGCCGGCCAGAATTATCCGGTTTTACAAATACATGGAACTGAGAGCCATATACTTCATTATCATAGACGTGTTCGTATGGTATGTTCTGCTAACGTGCAAAATCTCCAAAATAAGTACGGCCAATTGAGTCAGCTCCCAGACCCCCAATTGGACATCCCTGTCGTGCTCCATCACGAGTCATTTGGAGTTGCCCCCAGGGAACACGAAAACTGATTTCAGGATAATTTTCTTTTGGAAAAGACTTGCCAATGGGTATTGACCATGCATCAGAAGGTATAATTTGGGAAATCATCGACACATGTATTATCC
>CAJXKT010000151.1 GCA_913055705.1 uncultured bacterium | reverse complement strand
TCCTTGTGATATCCTGTAAGCAATTGATCAACTTCCTGTTCGGATTTCCTTGACCCATCCAGGCCAAACATTTCCTTTCTTGCTTGTTCCCTGCTTTTTCTGCTTTCCCTCTTTTTAATAAATTGAATACATTCTCTAAGCGTTTTCTCATTACTATCAGTTTGGCCAGATACAGAATCTCTTTCTATAGATTCCTGTTTAGAGATTATATCAACTAAATCCCTGCTTATTTCAGAGGTATTCAGCATCGGGGAAATATCGCTTAATGTTACCTGCCCTTTTTGAGAATAAATTCCAGATACTCTTTTCACAATACTCTGAATTTCTTTATTTCTGAAACTATCCAAACTTATATCTGTTTCAACTTCTTTTATTAAATCATTCCTGTTAATCATGATGTGCAAGATGGTCATTTCCACCTGATAATCGCCTGATTTTGATTTGTTTAAATTGGTAGCTTTCTGATCATACAATTTATTCCTATTGATTTGGCTGTTTTTAAAAGTCTTGAACTTTGCCATGTGATCACGCAGGATATTCTCCTCTATAGACATTTCTTCAGCAACTTTCTTAATAGCTAATTCACGCTTTACAAAATTAGGAATTTTCATAGCCGTTGATAGAATATCGTCAATTGCTGATGTTCTGCCGGAAACTGAAGCCATATCCCATTTTGTTTCCGAAAGTTTTATTTTAAAACTGAAGAAATCGTAAGCATTTTCCACCTGTTCCAGAAAACTCTGCTTACCATTTTTAATAAGAAAGTCATATGGGTCATAATTCTTGGGCAAGAGAACAACGTTTACATCAAAATCTTCTTCTATAAAGATGTTCAGATTTCTTTCAGAAGATTTCTGCCCTGCTGTGTCTGCATCAAAAACAAGAATGGCTTTGTCGCAATAACGCCTTAGAAACCTTACATGTTCACGTGTTAGTGCAGTGCCGAGTGCCGCAACTGACCAATCTATTCCATGCTGATGTGCCATTATAACGTCTGTGTAGCCCTCCATAAGTAAAACCTTACGATTCCTGTTCATAGATTCCTTCGCCAGGTTAATTCCGTAAAGAGTCTTGCTTTTGTTAAAAACCGGTGTTTCTGGAGAGTTAAGGTATTTAGGCAAAGATTCGTCCAGAGCCCTTGCTCCAAACCCTACAGGCCTGTTTTGTGAATCAAAGATTGGAAACATTAATCTGTTGCGGAAGCGGTCGTAATAAGCCTTATTCTGCTTACTTATAACGAGTCCTGCTTTTTCAAGTATCTGTGTATTAACACCCCACTCTTTTGATTTGTTTACTATCGAATCCCATCGATTAGGAGCATATCCTAGCCTGAATTTCCTTATCGAGTCATCGTTTATCAATCTACTTGAAACGTAATCCCTTGACCGTTTACCCTCTTTAGTTTTCAACAATATATCGGTGAAGAAGCGTGTTGCTTTTTCATTCACTTCATACAATGTACTTGTTCCCTGAGACTTTTCTTTTGTATTGAAAGTGTCAATCCTGATATTCGCCTTTTCAGCAAGCGTTTTAACTGCTTCTGGAAAAGTCAATGCCTCTTGTTTCATCAAGAAGTTGAAGACAGTGCCTCCCTCTCCGCATCCAAAACACTTATAGATCTGCTTTTCAACATTAACGGTAAAAGACGGAGTTTTCTCATGATGAAAAGGGCACAAACCAAGAAAGTTTCTTCCTGTTTGCTTAAGTGAAATATAGTCAGAAACAATATCTATTATGTTTAAGGATCTTTGAATTTCAGATATTTTTTCCGGTGGAATAAAAGAAGTCATAATTTACACAGATTGAACAAAATTTATTAAATATATCATGTACTATATAAAAGTCAAGACTTTCTTAAGCCTATCAGTTCACAGTATTTATATCTCTATTTATACTCCAAAAAAGGTATCAATTTTTTTACCGAAAAGAAATTTTATTATAGTACTACTTTTGCACGATTATACAATATATACGATGTTGGTCAAGTCTACAGTACTATATTTTGATTCTAATATAATAGCAATTCTGTGTCAATTTGCGTAACATTATACCAACAAATAAGTTAGCAGGATTAAGAAGAAAAATAAGAAGAGTTGTTTTTATGGTAGTGGGTTTTTGATGCACAAACGTAATAGTTACGCAAGGTTGTAATTATAATTCTATAATTTTAAGAATTCTTTACTGTTGTATACATTTTCCTTGGTATTTTTGTTCCGATATTGCAGACTATTTCGTATGGTATTGTACCTATTAATTCTGCAGCCGATTCGATCGAGATTGTTTCATTGCCCTGGTTTCCAAACAATATAACTTCACTTCCAATTTCTACATCATGAAGATTGGTTACATCTATAAAACACCTGTCCATGCATACACGGCCTATAATTGATGCGCGTTTTCCATTTATGAGTACATTCCCAAGATTTGAAAAACACCTGTTAAAACCATCTTTGTATCCGACAGGTATTGTAGCCACGGTCGTTTGTTTCAATATTTCAAATGTCCTGCCATAGCCAATAGTGCTTCCAGAATCCAGGTGTTTAAGATTTATTATTCTTGTCTTAACGCTCATTACCGGCTTTAAGTCAATAATTCTTGAAACATAATTAGAAGGAAAAATTCCATAAAGGATTAATCCGGGTCTTACCATATTAAAGTATGAATCAGACATGTCCAATATGGCAGCACTGTTAGCTGCATGTATTAGAGGAATTCTGATCTTTTCATCTTCAAGCTGTTTGATAACTTTTTTAAAGATATTGTTTTGTTCATGTGCAAAAGATTTATCCTTTTCTTCAGATGAATTAAAATGCGTAAATACCCCTTCAATTTCCAGATTTTCGATTAACTGCAGTGCTTTTATGAATGATAGTGTTTTGTCGGGAGGCAATCCTGCTCCCCCCATGCCAGTGTCGACTTCTACATGAATCCTGATATTGCGGGAATGTCTTTTTGCAGTCTTAGCTAATTCTCTTGCTATGTCAAGGTTGCAAACTGTTGCTCCCATCGAATACTTTAAGACATCTTCTGTTTGTTCTGACAAAACAGGATTTAAGACAAGTATGGGGACATTGATGTTACTTTCCCGGAGCTCTATACCCTCCTCTGGAAAAGCCACACCAAGCATATCTACACCATTATCCATCAGTGTCTGACTGATCCTGGCAGCTCCATGCCCATAAGCATCAGCCTTGACAATGGCGAGGATTTTTGTATCGTTTCCCACTTTCTTCTTAACAGCTTTCAGGTTGTGTTCAATAGCATCGAGATCAATCTCAATCCATGTAATTCCACTCATTAGTAATGGCCTTATAGTGTGTATGTGGATTCAACCTCCGGGCTTTCCTGCCGGACGGGCAGGCAGGCAAGCAAGAGAGAATCCGCTTTGATTATAAATAACAGAAACTAGAAGGTAGTTTGAGGTCATTTTAATCCCCTTATAAAAAAAAACAATGTTTTTTAAAAATTAGTTGACGCATTTTAGATACTGGCTAGAATCTACTCTTATGTAGAAAGGAGACAATTATGGGATTGGCTGTAACATTAAGGATTACAGAATTAGACGAAAACAGAATGGTCATGAAACGTTCCAGATTTCCCAAGGCAATGGGGATAATGATGCTGTGCATAAGCTTCGTCTTCCTTATCATGTACAAAGCCGCAACTGTATACATATGGTTACTGTTTTATTCGAGTTCTATTTTAGATAAGGGTCTCTTCTTTGCTATAATGACTTCTCTTATCGGTTTTCCCTTTCTTGGGTTCTTTTTACTCTTTTATGATAAGAATATAATAGTAGATAAGAAACGGGAGGAGGTTTGTGTACGGTTTAAGTTTTTGTTCATTCCTATTTGGCGGATCAGAATCAAATTTGCTAAAATAGATGAAATTATTGTAGAAAATGTATGCAATAGTAAGACAGTTGCCATGCATAGGGCCGCTGCAAAGGGGACAGGTCAAGGGATACGGGTTGGATACTGGTTGATGAGTTTGAAGGGCAAAGAACTGGGCAAACTATACTTCGACAGGAATCCTAAAAGAGAAGAAATTTTCTCATACGCAGAAAACCTCTCTCGCCTGACTTCAAAAAAGATTGTTTTGGTTGAGCAGTAACTTAATAATCCTTCCTCGCCAGCTATGGGCGAAACTCCCTCAATTCTTATA
>CAJXKT010000150.1 GCA_913055705.1 uncultured bacterium | reverse complement strand
CTTAGATACGGAGACGGTTATACGGATAATATCCTTTCTTTTGTTAACAACATAAACACAATTGAAGGCGGAACTCACATGTCCGGCTTTAGATCAGCACTAACAAGAGGAATGAATTCTTATGGCACTAAAAACAATCTTCTGAAAGGTAAAAAAGGTGAAAAAATTACCCTAAGCGGAGAAGACTTTAGAGAAGGATTAACAGCTGTTCTTTCAGTAAAAGTAGCCGAACCTCAGTTTGAAGGACAAACTAAAACAAAACTTGGCAACGGCGACGTAAAAGGAATCGTAGACGCCGTTGTTTATGAAGGACTACATGAGTTTTTAGAGCAAAACCCCTCTATAGCAAAAAGGATTATTGATAAAGCCCTTTTAGCCCACAGAAGCAGAGAGGCGGCTCGTAAAGCCAGAGACCTGATTCGCAGAAAAAGCGCCCTGGAAGGAAGCTCTCTTCCGGGCAAACTAGCTGACTGTTCAAACAGGGAGCCCTCTATGTGTGAAATCTATCTTGTAGAAGGAGATTCAGCGGGTGGTTCTGCAAAACAAGGCAGAGACCGGCGCTTCCAGGCCATCCTTCCCCTGCGGGGAAAGGTTATTAATGCAGAAAAAGCAAGAATAGACAAACTTCTGTCTAATAATGAAATTCAATCAATTATTACAGCATTAGGCACAGGCTTTGGCGGAGAGGAAGATGATGATGAAAACGGAACAAAGCGCACAGCGGCAGATTTTGATATTGATCGACTTAGATATCATAAAATTATATTAATGACAGATGCGGATGTTGATGGTAGTCATATCAGAACCCTGCTGTTGACATTTTTATACCGCAAAATGCCCCAATTAATCACGAACGGAAATATTTTTATAGCACAACCTCCGCTATACAGGTTAAAACAAGGCAAAAAAGAAGCATATGCGTATAATGATATTGAACGCGAGGTTCTAATGGAGCGGATGAAGAAAGATAATAAAACTACAAAAATAGACATTCAGCGTTATAAAGGGCTTGGTGAAATGAACCCAGAACAGCTTTGGAATACAACTATGGATCCAGAAAGAAGAACGTTACAAATTGTAACCATTGACAATGAAGAACTTACCATGAAAACGTTTCAGAACTTAATGGGTAACGACGTAGAAGCACGCAGAACTTTTATTGAAAACAACGCCGAATTTGTTGTAAACCTTGATATTTAGAATAATTATTTAGAAAGAACATAATGGAAATAGACAGAGATAATATTTTACGTCGCGACATTGTTGAAGAAATGCGTGAAAGCTATTTGAATTATTCCATGTCTGTAATCGTATCCCGGGCACTGCCCGACGTTCGCGATGGTTTAAAACCTGTACACCGCAGAATATTATATGGAATGAACGAGCTTGGGGTGCAGTGGAACAGAACCCACAAGAAATCAGCAAGAATAGTGGGCGATGTAATGGGCAAATACCACCCACATGGAGACAGCTCGGTTTATGACGCTCTTGTACGCATGGCCCAGCATTTTGCTATGCGTTATGAACTGGTTGATGGTCAGGGAAATTTTGGATCTGTAGATGGAGACAGGGCCGCAGCAATGAGATATACAGAAGCGCGCATGACGCGCCTTGGCGGAGAAACAATGCACGATCTTGAGAAAGATACTGTTGACTGGCAGCCAAACTTCGATGAAACCCTAAAAGAACCAATAGTTCTACCAACAACTTTTCCTGCTTTATTAATTAACGGCTCTGAAGGCATCGCCGTGGGCATGGCAACAAAAATACCCCCCCACAACCTAACAGAAATTATAAATGCATTAATTGCCTTAATAGATAATCCAGACATAGAAGCGACTGAAATAATGCAATATATAAAGGGACCAGATTTTCCAACAGGTGCAATGATTTTGGGCCCGGAAGGCATAAAAAGCGCTTATGAAACAGGCAGGGGCAAAATAGTGGTAAGAGCCCGGGCGGCCGTTGAAACGAATAAAAACGGAAAATCAAGCGTGATTATAAACGAGCTTCCTTATCAGGTAAATAAAGCAAGGTTGATAGAAAAAATAGCCGAATTAGTTAGAATTAAAAAAATAGAAGGCATAAGAGACTTGCGTGACGAATCAGATAAAGACGGCATCAGAGTAGTAATAGAAACAAAAAGAGATGCAGTGCCAGAAATTATTTTAAATCAATTATACAAATTTACACAGTTACAGGACACCTTTGGAATTATCTTAATTGCCCTGGTTAATGGTATTCCTAAGGTGCTCACATTAAAAGAAATGCTGTACCATTTTGTTGAATTTAGGCATGAAATAGTTATACGCAGAACAGCATTTGATTTGAGACAGGCTGAGGCAAGGGCACATATTCTTGAAGGGCTTAAAACAGCTTTAGATAACATTGATAAAGTAATAGCGCTAATTAAAGCAAGTAAGGACCCGTCATCAGCGAAGGAAGGATTAATGAACAACTTCGACCTTTCAGAAAAACAGGCTCAAGCCATATTGGATATGCGCTTACAGCGACTAACCGGGCTTGAGGTTGATAAGGTTGTTGAGGAATACAAAGAAATCATAAAACTCATTGCTAAACTTAAGGGAATTCTGGACAGTCGATCACAACGCATGAGTATTATAAAGCATGAGCTGGAAGCAGTACGAGAACAATTTGGCGATGATCGCCGAACAGAAATCATGCCCTACGGTGCAGACGTGTCAATGGAAGATATAATTGCTGAAGAAGACATGGTTTTAACAATTACACATAGCGGTTACATAAAAAGAACGCCTCTTACTACTTATAGGACCCAAAGGCGTGGAGGAAGGGGAATACAAGGCGCACTGTCAAAAGAAACAGATTTTGTTGAACACCTTTTTATCGCGAATACACACAATTATATCCTGTTTTTCACAGATCGCGGAAAATGCTACTGGTTAAAAGTTTATGATATAATTCAAGGGGGAAGGGCCACCCTTGGCCGGGCAATAGTAAACCTTATTGGTTGTGAACCAGGTGAAAAGATAGAAGCTTTCGTAAGCGTAAAAAACTTTGATGAAAATCACTACATAGTTATGTGTACTCAAAACGGAATAGTGAAAAAGACTGTATTGTCTGCTTATAGTAAACCCAGAAAGGGTGGAATATATGCAATCGACATACGAGACGGAGACAGACTGATTGAGGCAAAAACAACAGATGGGGATAACGATATTTTACTTGGAACCAGAGAAGGAAAATCAATCCGATTTTCAGAACAGGATGTGCGCTCAACAGGAAGAAAAACCATGGGTGTAAAAGGAATTACCCTCAGCACAAAAGACGACGCTGTTATTGGCATGCTTGTGGTAAAAAGAGAAGGCACAATCCTTGTCGGTACAGAAAAAGGTCTGGGAAAACGTACAGATGTACTACAGTATAGAACACAAAAACGTGGCGGTAAAGGCGTCATGACCATGCGCATCAATAAAAAAACAGGCAAAATGACCTCTATTATGGAAGCGGTAGATACAGATGACCTTGTTATTATAACAGATCAAGGCGTATTGATGAGACAGCCAGTTTCTGCAATCAGAACTATTGGCAGGGTTACCCAAGGGGTTAAGCTTGTTAAGCTGGATGAAGGCGCAAAAATATCATCGATTATAAGAGTAATACACGAAGAAGACGAGGTTGATAAAAACGATCAAAAAGAAGAAATATCTACGGAAAAACAAACAAAGCCCACTTCTGAAAATGAATCTTGAACAGAAGATTGGCGACAACCTTCTCAGAATAAAAGAAAAAATATTAATTTTTAAAAACAGAACGGGAATAAATCAGCCCATTACAATCGTTGGTGTAACCAAAACACACCCGCCTGAAATAATCACAGCAGCAGTTGCAGCCGGATTGATGAATATAGGGGAAAACAGAGTGCTAGAAGCGGCGGAAAAATTTTCTGCCATTTCGAAAACGGGAAACACTGTAGTAAAACACATGATCGGCCATTTGCAATCCAACAAAGCTAACAAGGCTGTTGAGATCTTTGATAGAATAGACTCAGTCGATTCAAAAAAACTAGCCATGAAAATTTCTAAAAAAGCTGGGGAATTGAACAAAACAATCCCAGTACTCCTTGAAATAAATGCAAGCAGAGAAAAACAAAAACACGGATTTAAAATTAATGGAGTTGAAGAA
>CAJXKT010000149.1 GCA_913055705.1 uncultured bacterium | reverse complement strand
GCAGTCTTAAAACATAAAAGGGAACTTGTGTTGTATAAACGACAAGTTCCCTTTTATATTAAATATCTTACTATTTCAAAAGCCGAAGCATTAAAATTTCCAGACATGTACTCATTAAAATACTATCTATTATAAAGCGATTATAGAGATTTTATACCTGTCTGCCAGCTTAATCGTATCTTCTTTATCAAGGATCAAGGTCTTTTTCGCCTCTATCGCTAATGTGGATACACCTGCCTCTTTCAGGTAATCGACAGTCTCTGTACCGATAGTCGGCAGATCAAAGCGCGGGTCCTGGCCTCTCTTGCTTAACTTTATTACCACAACTTTACCGCGGCCAAGTTTGCCGCCACGTTTGATTGTTTCATTTGTCCCCTCAATCGCTTCGACTGCCAGGACTATTCTATCCTTTACCACAATGCATTGCCCTATCTCCATCCCTGCAACCTCCTTTGCAATCTTCCATCCGAACTTTATATCGGCTGTTTCATTTTCTGATGGTTTCCTCTTAGTCAAACAACCTTTCTCTGCCAAAAGGTCCTTCACGTAATCTATAGAACTGATAAGTTCTATACCGTCTTCGGCCAGTTCGTTTGCAACGGCTTCAAGGATAGAATGATCGTGCTTGCTCCTGAGTTTTTTGTACCACATGTTGATAGCTCTCAGGTCAGGCCTTAATTTTAAGTGCTTAAACCTTGAATGTATGTGTGACTTTGTCAACCCCCCTGCCATCACAGCTTTTTCTATATGTTCGTTCTTTAATGTCTTTATCAATTTGCCCATCTTGGCAATACCGACCCAGTATAATTTCTCAACGTATTTCTCAATTTCAGGGGATGCTTCGTTTTCAATAGCAACTGCTATTAAACTTATACCCTTAGCCTTTGCGCTCTGTGCAAAGAGTATCGGAAATCTGCCATTACCTGCAATCAATCCTAATCTTTTCATTTCTCTAACTTCTCTTCCAACTGTTTTATCTTCTTCTGTAAATCCTTTACAGTCTCTCTCATCTCCGGCAGTCTTTGTATAATCATATAACATTTTCTCATTCTTTCGATCTCTATTGCAGGTGTACCCAGAAATGTACCGCCTGAAGGCAGGTCATTTGTAACTCCGGTCCAGCCGCCCACTTTCACATTGTCTCCCACCTTGATATGGCCTGCAACACCTGACCCGCCGGCCAGGATAACGTTATTTCCAATTTGAACACTGCCCGCAATTCCAACCTGTGAGGTTACCAGAACATCTTCGCCAATCTCAACATTGTGAGCAATCATTACCTCGCTGTCTATCTTTGTACCTCTCCTGATTCTGGTCTCCCCCAGTACGGCACGGTTGATTGTTGTATTGGCGCCGATATCAACATCATCTTCTATTACGGTAATTCCAATCTGAGGTATTTTATAATAGGTACTTCCATCCGGAGCATATCCATAACCGCTGCAGCCAATGACTGAATTACTATGGATCACTACACGTTCTCCAATTATGGTACCTTTGTGGAGTATGGTATTTGGATGGATTATGGTATCCTTCCCTATCTGACAATCATCCCCTACATAAACACCGGGATACAAAACCACATTATCAGCCACCTTCGCATTTTCACCAATAAAAACAAATGGATAAGCGGTTACATTAGAGGCTAATTCAGCAGAATCACTTACTCTGGCTGAGTCATCCACTGTCCCTGAATATACCTTCTCAGGATTCATCATCAGATCAACAACCTTTGCAAATGCCAGGTAAGGGTTTTTGGTTACCAGCAGGTTTTTGCCTTCAGCTTCCATGCCCGGTGACACCAGGATTGCGGATGCCCCGGTCGATCCAAGCTTTTTTATATACTTCTTATTAGATACAAAGGTGATGTAACCTTCCACTGCCTCATCAATCGTCATTACACCCTTTATCTTTATATTTTCGTCGCCAACTACCTCTCCGCCTACGTAATCGGCAAGCTCTTTTAATGTCTTTTCCATTTATACTTTCCCGTAATTGTATGAATTGTTATAGATCTTCTTGATTACTATTAATATACATATTAAGAAAATCCATATGACGATTCCTGTTACTAACTTGCTATCACCACCAAACAGCCATATCAGCTTCTCCCTGAAACGCGAGATGAATATAGAGTCTGTCTTCGACATAAACACCATCCCTGAATGCAGGCCGATGGAGAGGTACAGTGATTTCGTTCGAATCAATGCATAAGAGAGCACTATACCAACCAGAAAGAGCCCTATAATAGCAGGCAGATGTTTAACTAAATCAAAAAACAGAGGCTTAAAAAATTGCGCCATGGTTACAAAGCCGACAAACGGCTGAAAACCTGTAGAAACAAAAACATCAGCCCTGAAAAAATGCAGAACCGAGTAAATCAAACTGCACACGACTACAGCCACCGGCACTGACATATTTTCCATAAAAGACTGTAACAGGAACCCCCTGAAAAATATCTCCTCCATAAAGCCTATGAGACAGCCTATTAATAAATACTTGAAGATGTCGAATATCGACTCTCTTAATACATCGGAGTCCAGTTGATCGTAAATTATAAAATCAAGATGAATAACCCACGCACCGGAAAGAAGTCCAATACCATAATAGATGAGTAGCGCCAATACCGCCAGTGAAAAACCAAATAAAAACTGCCTGAAGAAACCCGGTCTCATCTTCAAACTTGAAGAAATCAGTGTGCCGAATCTCAGCGACTTCCTGTAGACTAAGAACACTATCAGGGCAGCCACCATTAATACCCTTCTCATCACCTTGCCGAAATTATACATACCATTCTCGTAGTCCACCGAATCCGCCATGAAACCCGTCTTCTCCAGCATAAAGTCCAGAGGTACCTTCTTGATGGGCGCAATGATACAGCTGGCAAATACTATAATCAAAAACAGCAATATCAATTTTTTATATTGTTTCATTACGAGTTACGGGTTACGAGTTAAATAGGTTTAATCGAATATTTTGACAGAAAGGTATTGATATTTCAAAGGATACAGGGAATCAGGTAATTTATAATGACCTACTAGTGGGTGTATGTGAACTGATAAACTGGATGTGAAATCTAACACAATACCCGTAAACAGTCAAGTCAAAAGCCTTTATCTGTCGACATATGCAGCCTGACAAATAAGATGCTAAGTCTTTCTGCAGACAAGTATTGAAAATAAATTGACAAAAGAGTGCCAAAGTATAAGATTGCGTTAATCAATACAATTATATGAAAGCCAGGTATGACGGGTAGCACCCACCACAAGACTTCATCTGACTGGTATCATGTGTTTCCTGAAATTTTCATTGACTTGCATAACTAACTTGTTAACATGATTTTGAGAATTCTAGATAGGTACTATGATTTCTGATGTAAAGACTTAACCTTCAACGTTTTTCTTGCTTCTTAACTTGTCTACTGCCAACTGTAAACTGCCTACTTTCGTTGTATCCCTACACCCTTACCATCTTATACGCTGTCCTGAAGATCACTAGGAGCATTCCGGAGCCGAAGCAGCCGATTGCGATTAATGTAAGAGGTATGCTCGGGTTTTCTTTTGGTGTAACAACTACTGCAGGCGTGACTTTGATGTCTTCAAAGATCACATTCACCCCCTTGACATTTTGAGCATTTTGCCTGCCGATGCGAACGTAGGACTTATTGTATTTGCCATCTTTATCTTTTGAAACCAGCTGAATAGCGGGAATGCGGAACTGTGGAGGGAGGTAAAGGTTTGCCAGGAGCACTTTTGATCCGTTTATCTCTATAACATCCTTTATATTATATGCCCTTGTTTCTCCGTCAATATTCAATACTACTCCGTCTGGCATATTCCCATAATTTCGTAAAAGAAATTGCTTCGTTCCGCTATCTAAAAGTACGGGATTGTTGTAGCCGAGTGTATCACTGGTCTCTTCCCCATCCTTCCTTATTTCTATCTGTGCCTTGATCTTTCTTGGCATGCCATTGGGGTATGAAGTAGTTTCAAGGCCTGTCACCTTCAGCTCATATTCACCGCTTTGCACCCATTTATCGGCAATTGTGATCGGCATGCCGGTCTCTGACCATATACCGCCTATAAGGTGGGCCACCAGCGTAACCAGAAAACCGATATGTACAATTGACGCCCCGTACAAGGGAATCTTGCTGGTACGTGCCTTTACCTTCCTGAGAATAGAGTCTAGCGTACAGAAGAAAATAGATATCCCATAC
>CAJXKT010000148.1 GCA_913055705.1 uncultured bacterium | reverse complement strand
CACCGGCCTGGTTGTTAAGTGCATGGACGAAAAATCACAACACAGAAACCGTGCAAAGGCAATGCGTATTCTGCGAAGCCGTCTCTACACTTTTTTGCAGGATCAAAAAAAGGATGAACGCGACAAGACACGGCGTACCCAGATAGGCTCCGGCGATAGAAGCGAAAAGATCCGTACATATAACTTTCCACAAAACAGGGTAACCGACCACCGAATAAATCTCAATCTATACAATCTGGAAAAAATCATGCTTGGCGAAATAGACGAATTGATTGAGGCAATGACAAATTACGGAAAGCAGGAAAAGATGAAGGAATTAGCTGCCACCCTGTAATTGTTTTCCCACATTAAATAATCCTCAAAACTAATATTCAGCATCCCATAAATTTCCACCTCTACATTAAAGGTATGGTATATACGCAAGAAAGCAATACGATTCGCAATATACTGAAATGGGCAACAGCCACTTTAAAAGAGGCTGATATAGATTCCCCCGGTATAAATGCCGATACTCTACTGGCCTTTGTACTATCATGTGACAGGACAAGACTCTACACAAGTCCTGATGAAATAATTAGTGATGCCGATATAGGCTGGTACAAGGAATTAATCAATGAAAGGATAAGGCATGTTCCCCTTCAATATATTACACACCGAGTTGAGTTTATGTCACTTGATTTTTTCGTAAATGAACGTGTCCTGATTCCCAGGCCGGAAACAGAAATACTCGTAGAAACAGTCCTGAAGAACGCACACGACAAACAGTATTCAAACAGGAAGATAACTATTATGGACATAGGAACCGGTTCAGGCAATATTGCCGTGTCTCTGGCCAAAAACCTCAGTAATGTAGAAATATATGCAAGCGATATATCACAGGAAGCTCTCGAAGTAGCAAAGGAGAATGTCCAGAGACATCAAGTTGTAGACAAAGTACATCTCCTGCATGGAGATCTCTCCGGTGCATTCATTAGTCATATTGATCAAGGAAGCGTAGACTTTATTGTTTCAAATCCTCCTTACGTAAGCGAATCGGAATGGGAGAATCTAGAACCTGAACTAAAAGATCATGAACCACTGGAAGCATTAGTTGCCGGAAAGGATGGATTATGTTTCTACAGACGTATAATCAAGGACGCCTCTGATTGGTTAAAACCTGAAGGATGCCTGGTCATTGAGATCGGGGAAACACAGGCGAATTCTATTATAAGGCTTATGGAAAGCGAGGGGCATTACAAGGATATTGAAATATCCAATGACCTGCAGGGAAAAGAACGCATAACCTCTGCGAAGCGAAAACGATAAGTATCCCATCAGAATCAACTGTGTGTTTAAGTTGTAGCAATTCCCTTTTCCCTTCAATATTCGATATTCTCCTTTTTCTTCCTGCCTTCCTAAGCGTTCTTCTTTCTTCGTGCCGTAGTGACTTCGTGGCAAAAGTCTTTCTATTTATCAATCTTTCTCGCTACGTAATATATCCATGCACTGCCCTTATCGTCACTATCAAGATTCAGCATATTGCCGGAAGTATCATACATTTCGATAGTCTCAAAACCCATATCTTCAAGTTGTTTTACCTGATTCACTTTATCAATATAATACGTCAGCATTGCATAATTATGTGCCATATCGTTTATGATCGCATATTGCTCATTAAACACCTGAAGGTTTTTATTCCTTAAGTGATTACGCGTGGACTTGAAAAATCTTATAAAATTCCCGGCTTGCTCACACGGCATCGTTGAAAGTTTCATTTTCGGACGTGAGATTGCATGTCTGTGTTTCCTATTATGCGAGGAAAAGACAAACAGCCCGTCCTGTTTGAGTACTCTGTGTATCTCACGCAGCCCCTGCAGCCTGTCCTTGTGATTGATTGAATCAAGGCCGTTAAATGAGAACATTATAAAATCAAATTCATCATCGCGAAACTCGCTCATTTCCCTTACATCACCACGGGCAAAACTGACGCCTTTAAATCTTTCTCTGCACGATTCTATCATTGTTATTGAGTAATCAATGCCGATATAACCACTGCTCAAATTCTTTAAAATCGCTGTTGTCCTGCCACTGCCGCATCCGATGTCGAGTATATGTTTATTTGCGATTCTCTCCCTGTATTTTACAAGAATCATCACTTCAGGATTATGTAAGGTCATTTTGATATAGCTTGAAACAACGTTTTTACTCTCATACTTCTTTCTATTCATATCCGCAACTCTTATTTTTCAGATGATAACTGTGTGAAATTGACTATAATTTTGATTAGCATTTACAGATAATGCTTAGTGAAATCTACTATTTTCTAACAAGATTGTAAAGAGATTATGTACTCTCAGATTTTTGCGATAGAATACCTTTTTGAGGAATGGTTTCCATGAAGAGCCAGAAAGAAAAAAGTATCTTTGCATGGTATATGTATGATTGGGCTAATTCTGCATTTGCAACAACCATTATAGCCGCCCTCTTGCCCATATACTTTGCCACAGTTATTGTCCCCCAGGGCGGGTGGACTTTCAGATTCGGTAGTATTGAAATACCAACCAATGCAACCACACTTTGGGGCTTTCTCTCCGGAACTACAGCTCTTTTTGTGTTCTTGACGGCCCCTATTCTTGGTGCAATTGCAGATATTGCAGAATCAAAAAAGAAATTCCTGATGACCTTCTGCTTTGGAGGCAGCCTTTTTACCACACTCATGTTTTTCAGCCGTAGTGGTGATGTGTGGATGACAATGATTTTCTTTTTTCTTGCAAATACCTGTTTTATCAGTGCAAATATCTTTTACGACTCTTTTTTACCTCACATTGCTTCAAGAAGAGAGATTGACCAGGTTTCGGGCAGAGGTTATGCCTATGGATACCTTGGAGGAGGCCTGCAGTTCTTAATCTGCATAATCTTAATCCTTGCCCATAATAAGATCGGCATTGAAAAAACAATGGCAGTAAGAATAAGCCTGTTGTTCTCAGGAGTCTGGTGGGCAGGCTTTTCAATAATCACGCTTGTCTGGCTGAATGAACCCAAGGACAACAAAACATCTCCTCAACAATATCCAGGTGTGAACAATTCATGGACCTACATAAGATTCGGCTTATCTCGAACATGGCGTACTATTTTGAATGCCAGGAAACACCGGAACCTCACTATCTTCCTGATTGCCTTTATGTTCTATAATGACGGCATTCATACCGTTATCAGAATGGCTGCCATTTACGGAAAGGATGAACTGGGACTTAAGAATCATACCCTCATGGGTACACTTTTACTGGTACAATTTATAGGGATAGGTGGCGCACTATTATTCAGCCGTATTGCCAAAACCTTAGGTTCGAAAAGAATCTTGATATTCGTATTGTTTCTCTGGTTGGGTATATTGTGCTATGCATATCTTATGACCAGTGCACTTGATTTCTGGATTTTGGGGATGGCAGTAGGATTGGTTCTTGGCGGTTCTCAAGCCATAAGCAGATCTTTATATGGTTCAATGATACCAGTAGAAGAATCGGCTGAGTTTTTTGGCTTTTATTCTGTCTTTGAGAAATTTTCGGCTATATGGGGGCCGTTTGTATTTGGCATTATTCGCCAGGTTACAGGAACATCCCGACTAGCCATATTGTCACTGGTTGGTTTCTTTATTATTGGAATTGTACTTTTGTGCTTTGTAAAAGATAATGGCGCAAAACCCAAGGACAAGTTACATATTAGTAGCGGAAACCTTTAGGTTTCCATCTTCATTGATTTAACTGCCAGCTATTTCTTTAAAGATAAGACGTTGTGCCTTTGTGCTTTCTCCCCGTATTACATCTATAATCAATTCCGAACCTTCTCCCTGAAACTCATATACTAATTTCCCACCTTCGTTTTCTGAGTGACTGTCGTACAAAACCTTCCCGGACACAATATCACCATCCAGACTGGCAGCAATAACCTTTAAAGGTAAACAACAGGCAGCTTGAAAGACCATTCTGTTATTGGAAGCAAAAAGAAATGTATAGTGCGGTTTGCGCATATTTACCTTCATACCCATACCCGGAGTTTTGGATGTATGAGATTTTGATTCGTTGGGCCTTGTTTCAATCATGTACTTTTCTCCGGCTTCGATTTTATTATCTAAACTCACATTCTTATCCAGGCCCGTTAAACTCATTACCTCTTCGGCATCTTTCTGATCCTGTTCAACAGACTCCGCTGTAGGGACTTTTCCTGCTCTGCTGCTGTGACTTTCAGCCTTTGACGCATTAAGAT
>CAJXKT010000147.1 GCA_913055705.1 uncultured bacterium | reverse complement strand
GGTATAATAATATAAGAACTGTTGGGATAAAATAATAAAGAAATGAAAACGACAAACAGTCACAAAATAGTTTAAAATACATTGTTTCATTTGAGGCTAATTTAATAAGGTCTAAATAATTGAAAAATGAAATGTTCTTGTACAAAAAAGGCAGAATCACAATAAGAAGTGATAGGCATATTGTGGCTATGTGGAACCTAGCGGATTTTCTTTCAAGACTCAGCAGGAAGATGGGAAGCATATAAAATACTGATGTGATTTTCAGATTGACAGCAAAGCCAAAGCTGATAGATAAAAGAAATAGTGAGAAATATATATTTTTTTGCCTGATTCCAAATAGGGCCAGGCCCATAAAGAACATAATCAATGGTTCGCTTCTATTCCAAAATGTCCAGCTGGAATATTGCAGGAAAACTATTAGCACATACGCTATTAAGTACAAGCTTGTTTTTGAATTCTTGCGATTGCAAATCGCAAGATATAAGATAATAAAAGAAAATATACTGCCAAGAACACCCACCAGTTTACTTGCTTCGATTGAATCCCCAAAAATGAGATAAAACCATTTCTGCAAAAGAAACAGAGCCGGACCGTAAGGAACTCCGTAGAATTTCCCTGAAATAAGACTGGGGTACAATTCGTAGTTTCCTTTCAATAAAAAGCCTATTACCGATACTGAGGCTTCTCCATGATCCAGGTACAATGGGGAGAAAGCATAGAGAATAACTATCAGAAAATATATTAGTATTATTCCTATGCTTAATGGAAAGAAGCACTTTGAAATAAGAGTTGGAAGAGATGTGCTTAATGCATTTCTCAGAGGATGAAGGTTTACTAATAAGAAGTATGCGATTAGTGTAAACGCAGCAAAGTAAACAATCTGGTAGTCTGAGATAAGAAAGAAAAGATTTCTAAAAAAACCAAAGTAGTATAAGTCCATACGGTTTTTTGTGCTTAATATAACATTTAACTCTTGTTGGACATAATCAATTATCTATGACATTGGGATATGTCCATATGGTTCTAGAGTGAAAATAAATCCTGCTAATACAAATAATAAATTTTGTCTAATTAGCCAGATAGAAAGCTTCGGCAAGATATGTAGTATGTCATTAGAAAAGAAACGGTATTTTTTGTATGTAAAAAGTCGTAAGTCTTTGGTACAATCAATACAATAAAATGCGGAAGGGGGGATTCGAACCCCCACCCCCTTGCGAGGACTAGGCCCTCAACCTAGCGCGTCTGCCAACTCCGCCACTTCCGCTTTAAAACAGAAAACTATTTTAATCCCATACAGACAAAAGTCAAATACGTTTCTAAACAATCCAAGATTTTAATAAAAAGGAGATAGCAGATGGTAGTAAACTTCAGCATTGTGCCTATAGGCAAGGGAAGCAGTTTGAGCACACAGGTAGCAGAAGTTTTAAAGATAGTCAGTGAAAGCGGGATAAATTACAAACTGCATTCCATGGGTACCATATTAGAGGGTAACTGGGACAATATATTTAAACTCATTAAAAAATGCCACAAAAAGATTCTTAAAGATTCAGACCGAGTATTAACCACTATCACAATTGATGATCGCAAGGGCAGGACAGGTCGAATCGCCGGAAAAGTTCAGTCTGTAAAAAAGAAAGTTGGTAAAAAGTTAAAAACGTAAGCCTGTAAAGAGGAATTTCATGAATCCAATACAAAATTATATTGCAATTTGCATCGGATTTTGCTTTTTTAGTAAACCAAATCATTTGTATCATTAAAAACAGTAAGTAGATTTGAAATAAATCATAGAAATGCAATTAGTACCAAAAAAAGTGTTCTTCACAAAGGGAGTAGGCAAACATAAAGAGAAGTTACAGTCTCTGGAACTTGCTCTACGAAAGGCAGGTATAGAAAAATGCAATCTAGTCAGTGTGTCAAGCATCTTCCCGCCAAATTGCAGGATCATCCCAAAGTCGCAAGGTTTTAAACTTATACACCCCGGCCAGATAGTATTCTGTGTAATGAGTACTAATGCGACCAATGAACCAAACAGAATGATATCGGCATCAGTTGGTTTAGCAGTACCTGCCGAGCCGAATAATTACGGATACCTGAGTGAACATCACGCAAACGGTGAAACGGACGAAACATCCGGTGATTATGCAGAAGACCTGGCGGCAACCATGCTTGCCAGTACATTAGGTATTGAGTTTGATCCGGAGAAGAATTATGACGAACGTAAAGAGATATACCGAATGAGTGGCAAAATAGTAAAATCCAGAAGTACTACCCAGTCTGCAAAGGGTGATAAAAAAGGCTTGTGGTCGACGGTTGTAGCCGCCGCAGTCTTCCTACCTTAAATCCAATGTTTATTTTCATGTTATGATCAAGACAATTCGCAAAGGAGTTATTGCTCCAAAGGGTTTCAAAGCAGGTTCTGTACATTGTGGTTTAAAAAGAAGTACCAAAAACCACGACATCGGCATCATCTTCTCGGAACAGCCATGCAAGACCGCAGCACTGTTTACCACAAATCAGATAGTCGCAGCGCCAATCAAATACAGCAAAAAGGTAGTACAAAATGGCACTGCACATGCCATAGTGGTAAACAGCGGAAATGCCAATGCGTGTACAGGTAAGAAGGGCTATAAGGATGCGGAGACAATGGCACAACTGACATCCGGACACCTGAGCATCAAATCGGATGAAGTCATAGTCGCCTCTACCGGCATAATCGGACATCACCTTCCAATGGCAAAGGTAAAATCCGGCATAAGCAAATCTTCTGCACGTCTGGGAGATAAAGAGACACATTCAATAAACATTGCAAAGGCAATAATGACAACCGACCTCGTCCCCAAACAGATTGCCGTTAAGACAAAAATAGGAGGCAAGGAGGTTACCATAGGTGCAATATCCAAAGGCTCCGGCATGATCTCGCCAAAAATGGCTACCATGTTCTGCTTCATCACGACTGACGCCTCAATCTCTTTAAACACCTTGAAATCCTGCATCAAAAAGTCTGTAGAGGCCTCTTTTAATCAAATCACCGTAGACGGCCATATGAGTACGAGTGATATGGTAGCCATCCTCGCAAACGGTATGGCACACAACCGCAATATAACTCCCTCCAGCAAGAACGACCTTGCCCTTTTCCAGAAGGCGCTGGATTATGTAACCCTGCGCATGGCAAAGGCAATCGTAAAGGATGGTGAAGGCGCTACAAAATTTATTCAGGTTGAGATAAACGAGGCTAAATCAATATCAGATGCAGAGAAGATTGCACGGACAATAGCAGAATCACTGTTAGTAAAAACCGCCATTAATGGAGAAGACCCGAATTGGGGAAGGATAGTTTCAGCAGCGGGTTATGCAGGAATCCCACTTGACGAATCTAAACTGAAGTTGTCTGTTAACAAAATAACGATATATAGGAAAGGTTTACCGGTTACGCCCCTCCCAAAGAAACTCAGTAATGAAATGAAGAAGAATGAGATCACGATTCAACTACACCTTGGAATTGGTAATAAAAGCACTACTCTCTGGACGTGTGATCTATCAAAAGAATACGTAAAGATCAACGCGGACTATCATACATGAACGTAACGACTCACTATCATACATTAAAGTTTGCAGAAGGCTGATTGTCGATCAACTCTCAGAATTCTTTTTAAACATTTCTTGATTATGCATGGCCTTGTCCGTGCAACTTAATAGTACCCATAATTATTGAAAATGGCTTCCACATGAAAAAAGAGACGATTGCATCTATTTCCACGCCTATTGGAGAAGGAGGAATTGGCGTGATACAGGTATCAGGGCCGGACTCACTTAGAATAGTAAACACAGTATTCAAGGGAAAGAAGTTGAAAGACTTGAGGAATGCTGAGTCAAAGAGAATTTACTATGGCGATATTTGTTTAAACGGTACAGCAATTGACGAGGTTATCGTAAACGTACTCAGAGGACAAGACAGTTTTACCGGAGAAGATTTAGTCGAGGTTAATTGTCACGGCGGCATCCGGGCAGTAAAGAAGACACTTGAATGCATTGTAGCTGCAGGAGCAAAGGAGGTTCACTGGAAAGAGCTTGCTAATCGTTCTCTCACAAACAATAAAATTGATCTTATTCAGGCAGAGGCACTATTAGAAATACCCAAAGCAACAACAAGATTATGCGCTAAAGTCCTCCTGGATCAATATAACGGTGCATTAAGCTCTATTGTAAATAAAATAATTAAAGAGATAGAAAAATGCGATAATACCGGAGAGCAGTTAAACAATATCAACAACCAGTTAAGAGAAATACTGAAAACAGCTGTCTTCGG
>CAJXKT010000146.1 GCA_913055705.1 uncultured bacterium | reverse complement strand
ATAAATAAATCAAACAAGGTGGAAAGTACATCTTCCGAGTTTAACCGTCTTTCAACTACAATAGCAAGGCATTCTCTTGTATATTCATCTATTATTGTAAGCATCTTCATTGGTCTACCGTCATCGCAACAGTCGCAAATGAAGGAATCGATGAGAAAGAGATTGATACTATTGCTCCACCAGGGGAGATTAAAGAAAAGGCATTAGAGGCGGATAAGGGTGAAGAGGCAGAAGAGAAGAAACAATCTACTGTAGAAACCTCTGACTTTGATATACAGGATTTTCTGGAAGAATTAGGAACCCCTCCTTCTGAAAAAGAATGATACTGGCTTAAGGAGTTCTTAAATATAGAATATGACCGGGCAATTCTATTCCGGATATATCTCTTCTATTTCTGATTTCGGTTCACGAACCATCAGTTCATTTACAGCCTTAATTGGATCTTTATCTTCAAAAAGTACATTATAGATTTCTTTTGTGATAGGCATTTCAACGTTGTATTTATTTGCTAATTTGCAGACTGACTTTGTAGTCAATATTCCTTCCGATACCTGATCCATCTCTTCCAGTATTTGGGATAATTTCTTGCCTTTAGCAATTTGTTCGCCTACCATACGGTTTCTGCCGTAGGGACTAACGCAAGTGGTTATTAAATCTCCGAGTCCGGCAAGCCCAGAGAATGTGTCTCTTTGGCCGCCCATTGCAACCCCCAAACGCATCATTTCTGCAAGTCCTCTGGTTATCAGAGCCGCTTTTGAGTTGTCCCCAAAGCCGAGTCCGTCACAGATTCCTGCGGCAATTGCTATGACATTCTTGACTGATGTTCCAATTTCAACGCCTATTACATCTGTATTAGTGTAAACTCGAAACCTCTCCGTTATGAAAATGTCCTGAATTTCTTTTGCCACCTGAATATCATTACATGCAATCACAACAGTAGTAGGTAATTTCCTTGCTACTTCCTCTGCATGGCTTGGTCCCAGGAGCAGTGCAATAGGCTGTTCGCCCAACACGTCTCTAAGTATTTCACTGCCTCGCATGAGTGTCTCATTTTCGATACCTTTTATTACGCTTACAATTGGTGTTCCCGGGAGACAATGATCTTTAAATGGCTTGATGGTTTTCCTGACATAAGGTGTCGGTATGGCGATAACTATAAGATCGGTTTCAATTTGTGCTTCTGCAATATCTGAAGTTATTTTTAAGTCAGATGGGATTTCTATGCCTTTGAGATATTTCTTGTTTTCTCTGTGTTTCTTTAAGTACTCAACATAGTCAGGTGTTGAACCCCAGAGAGTAACATTATGCCCCTTGTTGTGTAATACAATCGAAAGTGCAGTGCCCCATCCTCCTGTGCCCAGGACTGATATTTTCTTTTTGTTTTCTTTGTTACCCATAGAAAGCCTGGTTAATCTGTACCGAAGGTGTTGAATAATAAGTTGTCAGTTTAAGGCAGGAAAAGCTTTAGCTGAATATTTAACTTACCAAAGCTGTATTTTCATTGTAAATCGGATAAGTGGCACAAAATTTTACAACCTCGCTTTTGATTGTCCTTAGTTTATTATCATCTCCATGTCCACTGAGTGCGAGATCAATCCAGTTGGCAATTTGGCACATTTCAGGTTCTTTCATGCCGCGTGTAGTAACTGCAGGAGTTCCCATTCTTATTCCACTCGGATCGTTTGCGGATCTTTTATCAAAGGGGATCATGTTTCTGTTGAGGATAATGCCTGCTTTCTCCAGAGCTTCCTGTGTTTCAGTCCCTGAAATATTTTTATTTGAAAGGTCTACAAGGAAAAGATGGTTATCTGTTCCTCCGGAGACTATTTTGTAGCCTTTATCTTTCAGCTCATTTGCCAGCTTTTTTGTATTTTTAAGTGTTTGAATCTGAGCCTCTCTGAACTCCTCGGTTTTAGCTTCCTTAAATGCTACGGCCTTGGCTGCAATTACGTGCATTAACGGCCCTCCCTGGATACCAGGAAAAATAAATTGATCTATTTTTGAAGCATATTTAGATTTGCAAAGTACTAATCCGCCTCTTGGCCCTCTTAGTGTTTTGTGGGTTGAGGTAGTTACAAAGTCAGCATAAGGTATAGGGTCCTGGTGCACTCCTGCTACGATCAGGCCTGCTAAATGAGCAACGTCTGCCAGGAAAAGTGCACCGACCTCATCTGCAATTTCCTTAAATTTTGCAAAATCAAGTTCTCTTGGATAAGCACTGGCTCCTGCTATTACCAGATCGGGATTAGTCTTCTTTGCAATCGCCATTAATTCGTCATAATCAATATATCCAGTTTCTTCGCTTACTCCATATGTTATCTTCTCGTATAATTGGCCTGAGAAATTCTTTTTGAAACCGTGTGTAAGGTGTCCGCCATGTGAAAGATCCATACTCAATATCTTGTTTCCGGGTGTGAGTGATGAAAACAAGACTGCCATATTTGCTTGAGAGCCGGAATGTGGCTGGACATTAGCGTGCTCTGCCCCGAAGATATCCATTGCCCTTTCTATGGCAAGTTTTTCGGCTATGTCTACTTTCCCGCATCCTGCATACCAACGTTTGTCAGGATAACCTTCAGCGTATTTATTAGTCATTATTGAACCTTGTGCCTGCATTACGGCAGTACTGCAATAATTCTCCGAAGCAATAAGCTCAATGTGACTTTGCTGTCTTTCAATTTCATCGCTGATTGCAGCGAATATTTCAGGATCAGTGTTTTTTAAAGTATCCATAATCTTAAAAACTATAAAGTTATTTGATAAGTTTTATTTGCCAATTTTCCATTTCAAGTATGCTGTAAGAAAGCCATCAATTTCACCATCAAGAAACGCTTGTGTTTTAGGTGTCTCTTCTCCTGTTCTCAGGTCTTTTATCATTGTGTAAGGCTGAAGAACATAAGACCTTATTTGATGGCCCCACGCAATCTCACCCTTTTCATCATATGCATTTGCAAACTCTTTCTCAAGCTCTTTCTCTTTTAGTTGATACAATTTTGACTTTAACATCTTCATGGCCGTAGCTTTATTCTTGTGTTGAGACCGGTCGTTCTGGCACTGCGCTATTATACCGGTTGGTATATGCGTAATCCTGACAGCAGAAGATGTTTTGTTAACGTGTTGGCCTCCAGCACCGGAAGCACGGTAAGTATCAACTTTTAAATCTTTTTCGTTAATTTCTATGTCTATCTCAACATCGATTTCAGGAATTACATCAACTGCAGCAAACGAGGTGTGGCGTCTACTGTTGGAATCGAATGGTGATATGCGAACCAGGCGGTGGACGCCGATTTCCGACTTTAAATAACCATAAGCGAAACTGCCCTTAATAAGGGTAGTTACCCTTTTGACTCCTGCCTCATCACCGGGCAGAAGATCAATCGTTTCCATGGAATAGTTATTCTTTTCTGCCCACATACTATACATTCTTAATAACATTGAAGCCCAATCACATGATTCTGTCCCTCCCGCACCAGCATGTATATTAAGAAATGCGTTACAGCAATCATTTTTACCGCTTAGCATCATGCGGAATTCCAGTTTTTCCAGCTTTTGGGTAAATGATTGCAGATCTTTTGTAATCTCTGCTTCTAATTCCTTATCGTTTTCGTCCTCATCATCAGCAAGTTCTGATAAATCAACTATATCATTAAGCGATTTTTGTAATTCGTGAAAAGGTAAGGTTAGTTCCTTTAATGTCTTAAGCTTTTTTATGGTAGATTGTGCCTTTTCTTTATTATTCCAGAAATCTGCACTTTCTAGCTGCGTTTCGATATCTTTCTGTTCTTTTTCCTTGGAAGTCAGGTCAAAGAGAGTCCCTTAAATGTACTAGCCTGTTTTTTAGCGGATTCAGTTGTTTTTCGATGTTTTTTAGCATTTTTAACCCCTTGATATTAAATGTTTTCCTTAATTTGATTTAGAATTATAGTTCATGAAAATATTAATGTCAAATTGTTTTTAACAACAGAAAATATTTGTTGAAAAGATATGGGAAATCAGGTAAAAATGATGGTTTTCCTTAATATTAGAGATTACATCAATAGTTAGTCAAAATGGTAAAGATAAAACTGCCCGGTGGCATTGAAAGGAAATATGAAGATAAGGTGACTGTTAAGGATGTCGCCAGCGATATTGCTGATCAAAATCACGGTCCAGTTGCTATTGCCGGCAAGGTAAACAGTACGCTTGTGGATCTTGATTGTCAGATTGAGTCGGATACAACCTTGGACTTCGTGATGGCAGATTCTGAGGATGGACTTGAGATACTCAGACATAGTACTGCTCATGTAATGGCTCAGGCAGTTGCTAATTTATATCCGAATGCTAAACTTGGT
>CAJXKT010000145.1 GCA_913055705.1 uncultured bacterium | reverse complement strand
TCAAGCTCCTTGGTATAGATATCTCTGTAAATAAGGCGGTAATAATGATGTGGATCGTATGTATCCTGATTCCCTGCATCTTTGTGTTAGCAGTCAGGGGGCGAAGGATGATACCCACCAGACTACAGAGCCTGACAGAAATAAGCATTGAGTTTTTGAGGAATATGGTAATTGATAATATGGGGGAAAAAGGTCTTAAGTTTTTTCCTTTTATTGTAACGTTATTCTTCTTTATCCTGTTTTGCAATCTTATTGGGATTGTTCCCGGTTCTTATACAGTCACCAGCCAGATTATTGTTACTGCATTTTTTGCAATAACTGTTTTTATAATAAGTCAAATTGTAGGTTTTGCAATACACGGGGTCCGATATCTCAAGATATTTGTACCTTCAGGAGTGCCGAAATTTATTATACCCATAATAGTACCCATCGAAATAGTAAGTATGCTGGCAAGGCCACTCTCTTTATCCGTCAGGTTGTTTGCTAATATGACAGCAGGTCATACGATACTTATTGTACTTTTTACACTGGCCATGGGACTCAAATATATAGGGTTTTTACCATTTTTTTTCACTGTAGCATTAACCGGGTTAGAGATATTTATAGCTTTTATTCAGGCTTATATATTTACTATCCTAACCTGTGTATATATAGGTGAAGCTATTGAGATGCATTGAAGCTCACATATGAATCGAATTAATATTTTATTGGAAAGGAGTTAGCTTATGGACAGTACAGCGGCCGCATTAATTGGAATGGGTCTGGCAGCTGTGGGTTTTGCAGGTTCAGGTGTAGGTATCGGATACATTTTTGGGAAAATGATAGAATCTGTAGCCCGCCAGCCCGAGGCAGAGGCAAAGGTAGGAAAGTATATGTGGATAGGTTTTGCTCTTGTTGAGGCAATTGCACTCTATGGCCTCGTTATAGCCTTTATCATTATGGGTATGAAGGGAGGGGAAGGGTAACGCTTAGTTCACACTTTGAAAATCTTTGTGTGATTTAAGATTGTTAAACACCTTTCTCCAATATCCATACATATAAAAGGAGAAAAATATGCCTCAATTTGATCTACACTTTCTGGCCCCTTTAACCTTCTGGTCAATAATCTCTTTTCTTATATTGATGGTGATTCTTTACAAGTATGCCCTTCCGGCAATAACCGGGATACTTGATGCCAGACAAGAGAAGATAAAAGGTGATATTGATCAAGCGGAGAAGTTAAGGGAAGATGCTGAAAAGCTGAAAGGAGAGTACCAGAGAAAAGTTATAAAAGCTGAAGAAGAAGCCGAAGGAAAGATTCAAGCTGCAGTAGTAAAGGCAAAGGAAATCAGTGATGGAATAGTTAAAGAGAGTCATGAAGCCGCCGCAGATGACAGGGCCAAGGCGCAACTGGGTATAGATATAGAAAGAAAGAAGGCTTTGGCAGAGGTAAGGAACCAGGTTATTGATCTTACTATTCTTTCCTCTTCCAGGTTAATTCAGCAATCGATGCAGCGCAAAACGGCAGAAAGTTTAGTGGACGATGTTATTAAGGAAGTGGGGAAACTGTCTTGATCGAAGAGAGCTTGGCAACCGGTTATGCACAGGCGTTGTTTGAAGTGGCCAGCAAACGGGGCGGAGCTGATGATATAGAAAAAGATCTGGAAGGTATTAAGGAAATTTTGGAATCAAACAAGGAATTTCGAGATATTCTGTATCATCCATCAATCACAAAAACTGACAAAAAAGACATAATTAACAAAACCATTGGTCGTCAGTGTTCCAGTAAGTGGGTTAGAAACCTTCTCTATATCCTGGTAGATAAGAGAAGGGAGAAGATACTAAATTATCTGCCGGATGTATTCAAAGGCGTGTCATGGCGAATAAGGGGTGTGGTATCCGTAAAAGTTCAAACGGCATTTCCGTTAACCGAAAAAAGGATTGTCAAATTAAAAGAAAATATCGAAAAGCTGACGAAGAAAAAGGTGGAGTTAGAAACGGAAATAAATAAGGAAATAATCGGTGGAATGATTATCAGGATTGAAAATAATATAATTGATGGCAGTATAACTAACCATCTGAAAAATCTAAAAAAGAATTTGTTAAAAACAGCCTTTGCTTAAAGGCGTTTTCATTTTTGTGGGGGTATATCAGGTATGACTGTAAGACCAGATGAAGTTGCTTCGATAATAAAGAGAGAAATAGAGAAGTATGAAGACAAATTAAAGATGGAGAGTGTCGGCACGGTTCTCCAGGTAGGAGACGGTGTTGCCAGGATTTATGGACTGGATGACTGCATGTCAAACGAATTGTTAGAATTTCCTGGAGGGATTTATGGAATAGCCCTTAACCTGGAAGAGGACAATGTTGGATGTGTGTTGCTGGGATCTGATAAGGATATAAAGGAAGGCGATACCGTAAAGACAACAGGAAATATTGTAGAAGTTCCCGTTGGAGAAGCACTGCTTGGAAGAGTGGTAAATGCGCTCGGCCAGCCACTGGATGGCAAAGGGCCGATTGCTACAGAAAAAACTTTACCGATAGAAGGGACCGCACCGAATGTTGTTGAAAGACAACCTGTAAAAGAGCCATTACAGACCGGGATAAAGGCTATTGATGCTATGATACCAATAGGCCGGGGACAGAGAGAATTGATAATAGGTGACAGGCAGACAGGTAAAACGGCAATATTGGTGGATACAATCCTGAACCAGAAGAATACGGGAGTTTTCAGTATTTACGTGGCAATTGGACAAAAAATGTCAACAGTAGCCGGCGTGATTAAGACACTGGAAGACAATGGGGCTATGGAGAATTCAATAGTAGTTGTTGCCGCTGCCAGCGACCCTGCACCCATGCAATATATAGCCCCCTATGCAGGCTGTGCAATGGGAGAATATTTCAGGGATAAGGGAAAACATGCCGTGATAATGTATGACGACCTTTATAAACATGCCGTTGCGTACAGGCAGGTATCATTGCTGCTCAGGCGGCCTCCGGGCAGAGAGGCGTTCCCGGGAGACATCTTTAATCTCCACTCCCGCTTGCTGGAAAGGGCGGCTAAATTAAATGATGAACTCGGAGGCGGATCATTAACGGCGCTTCCGGTGGTGGAAACTCAGGCTGGAGATTATGCGGCTTATATTCCTACGAATGTCATATCTATTACAGACGGACAGATTTATCTTGAGGGTGATTTGTTTAATTCAGGGGTTCGTCCCGCGATAAGTGTTGGTCTGTCAGTGTCAAGAGTAGGGGGAAATGCGCAGATTCCCGCAATGAAGAAGGTTGCCGGGGCACTGCGACTCAACCTGGCACAGCACAGAGAGCTGGCGGCATTTGCTCAATTCGGTTCAGAGCTGGACAAAGCAACTCAGGAACAGTTGACCAGAGGTACAAAATTAATAGAAATCTTAAAACAGCCGCAATATGAACCGGCACCTGTGGAAGAACAGGTTATTATAATATTCACTGCCATTAATGGCCACCTTGACGATATACCAACCGAGAAAGTAAAAGACTTTCAAGATAAATTCCTGCAGCATATGAGAGATAAACATTCAGGAATAACTGCGGAGATAAAAGAGAGGAAAAAAATCGAGGAGGATACATCCAACAACCTGGAAAGGGCAGTTACAGAGTTTAAACAAGAATATAAATAATAATGTCGCTGAATTAAGACGTAGCGGAAACCTTTTTACCCGACGGTTTGTTTGGCGGGCAGGTTTCCATTACCAGGGTTTATTTCGGACTAAGATATTATGGACAGTATAAGAGACATAAAAAGAAGAATCAAGAGCATCAAAAACATTCAGCAGATTACGCGTGCAATGGAGATGGTTGCTGCTAACAGACTTAAAAAAGCTGAAGCCAGAGCCCTGGCAGCAAGGCCGTATGCCGAGAATATTACTAAAATCCTGAGTCATATAACAGAATCAACCCCGGAAAAAGCCCATTTCTTTACTCCAAAAGAAGAAGTAAAGAAGATTATGGTTATACTGATTACTTCTGACAAGGGGTTGTGCGGGGCTTATAATACTAACGTTATACAGCATACACTTAAATTTATCAGGGAAAATTCCGGGAAAGAATTAAAACTACATTTGTTTGGCAAAAAGGGCAATAATTTTTTCCAGTCTAGACCATATACAATTGAGCAATATTATACAGAAACAGTAGAGCAATTAGGAATCTCATCATTGCAGATTGGTGACAACAAGATAACGGAAATAGCCACAAAAATCATAAACGATTTTGAAGATGGTGTTTTTGATGAAGTACACCTGTTCTTCACTAAATCCAAGACCGTGATGAAATCGGTACCTACCAGGTTCAGGCTGTTGCCAATAGAAGATGTTGATGCCGACTCTGGAGAAACTGAAGAAGAAAAGAGTATGATGGGAGGCTACATTTTAGAACCGTCATCAGAGGCGATTTTTTCAAATCTTCTACCCAGGTATATAGAATC
>CAJXKT010000144.1 GCA_913055705.1 uncultured bacterium | reverse complement strand
GATATTAAGTGTCCGGTGCAGCTTGATCTTGATGCTCAAGAGGAGGGTTCGGAAGAATACGAAAGAATAAGGGCAATATGTAAGAATGAATGCATTCATACAACTTACGAATTTCATCACTGGTTGATAAATAAAGGTTATTTAGTAATCAAGCCTGGCGAATCTGACTGAAAAGCGTGGTGGAGTTCTTGGTGGCAGAATAGAAAAAACAAATGATATAACAGTTAAACAGAGGAGGTGTAAGAAATGGATTGGGGAATGAAAAACCGGTTGTCATCGCTGATGGGGCCTGATGGCAAGTGTATGTTTATGCCGATAGACCATGGGTATTTTTTAGGAGCCACGAGTAAGCTTGAGAAACCGGGTGAGACGATTAAACCGATTATTGAGTATTGTGATGCACTTTTCGTCACGAGGGGCGTATTGCGTGCTGCCATTAATCCTGATGATAGTAAACCCATTATTCTTCGGGTTTCAGGCGGTACCAGTGTGGTTGGAGGAGACCTTGCAAACGAAGGGCTCACCACTTCCATAAAAGATGCTCTCAGGCTCAATGTTGCAGCAGTAGGCCTGTCAGTCTTTATAGGCAGCGATTATGAGAGACAGACACTGCTCAATCTTGGAAAGCTTGTGGATGAATGTGAAGAATACGGCATTCCAGTAATGGCGGTTACGGCTGTTGGTAAGGAGCTGGAAAAGCGGGACGCCAGGTATTTATCATTGTGTTGCCGTATCGCTGCAGAACTGGGAGCCAAGGTGGTAAAAACTTATTGGTGTGAAGATTTTGATAAGGTTACTGAGGGTTGTCCTGTCCCCATAGTTATAGCAGGCGGGCCGAAGTTTGATACAGAGCTGCCTGTATTTGAGTTTGTTCGTGATGGTATGGAAAAGGGAGCTATAGGCGTTAACCTGGGAAGAAACATCTGGCAGCATGAACACCCTGTTGCCATGGCCAAGGCCCTGCATGCCATTATTCATAAAAATGCAACTGCCACTGAGGCCAACGACATATTCAATGATACAAAGAATGGATAACGGTCGGCAGCACACATTAAGTAATGTTTTGGCCGTTTCTGAGATAATTGATCTTAGCTCTACGGAGAATTACGACTTTAATTTCCAAATAACAAATTCCCTGCCTTGCCGGCAGGCAGGCAAATAGCAAGCAAATCCCAATAAACAAATACAAAATTCCAAACAAACTGTTTTTTCCATAGAGCTAAGATTAGTAATTTTAACTTTGTTTAGAATTTGTTTTTGAGATTTGTAATTTTTACTCACTTATACTGCACCCCATTAAGCAGACTGGTGTAATCTTAACGGCGGGCTTCTTCAGAGAGGTAATAACCATTATGCGCGTAGCAATGTATTACAACAATAAGGATGTAAGGCTGGAGGAAATGCCGACTCCACAGGTTGGTCCGGGTGAAGTATTATTAAAATCACTGGCATGCGGTATCTGTGGCAGTGATGTAATGGAGTGGTATCGTATTCACAAGGCACCGTTGGTACTTGGCCATGAGGTTACCGGTGAAATTGAGGAAACCGGAGAGGATGTCAAACGATTTAAGAAAGGCGACAGGGTATTTGTGTCTCATCATGTGCCCTGTAATACATGTCATTATTGTTTAAATGGCAACCACACAGTTTGTGATACATTGCGTAGCACGAATTTTGACCCCGGCGGCTTTGCTGAATATGTACGGGTGCCGGAGATCAATGTAGACAGGGGAATATTTGTACTTCCTGATAATATGTCGCTGGAGGACGGTACATTAATCGAACCACTAGCCTGTGTGGTTCGCGGGCAGAGATTAGCACGTATAGAACCCGGTCAGACCGTAGTTGTTATTGGTAGTGGTATTTCGGGTCTTCTCCACATATTACTTGCTCGAGCATCAGGAGCGGGAAAGATAATTGCGACGGACATAAGTGAATATCGCATGGACATGGCGGGGAAACTTGGCGCTGATTCTGTTATATCTGCTCTTGACGATCTTCCTTCACATCTGCTCAAGTTAAATGGTAACAGGCTTGCTGATCGTGTGATTGCTACTGCCGGAGCCGTTCCCGCCTTAGAAACAGCGCTTAAATCCGTAGACCGTGGAGGAACAGTCCTGTTCTTTGCTCCCGGAGCTCCGGATGTTGAACTTCCTGTTCCGTTCAATGATTTCTGGCGTGATTGTATAACCTTGATGCCCACATACGGCGCCAGCCCTATTGATATAGAGATGGCGATAAAACTGATTAGTTCTAATCGTGTACCAGTACAAGATATGATTACTCATCGTTTAGGATTGGCAGAGACTGAACGTGGCTTTAAGCTCGTTACTGACGCCAAAGAATCTATAAAAGTGATTATCGAGCCTCATAAATGAGCGTTGTTTTATAGATAGAACCCGCAAGGCCTCAACAAGATTCATCCCACGAAATGAAGGAAACCGGTTTGTATATTCAGCGGCAAGATAAAGAAGAATTTGTACACAAAAAGAATATTCAGGAAAGCTCTTCGGTATTTCTAATAGTGTGGAGTTGCTACTATTATAAAATGCACGTGTGAAAACTCTGCTATAGAAGGTTATGGTGAGCAATAAACATGTCTGCAGCTTATTGCTTAAGAATTACCATACATCATTTGTTTCCTCATAGTTTATAAATCCGGAGTCAACTTGTTTTTCTATGCTTGCCAACTTTGTATGCAGCGTATCAATCTGCTTTGTCAGGTCGCTATAGACTATGAAACCCAGGATCAGCAATAATACAGTGTAGACAATTACAAAGGCAGTTGCAGGATTACTTTCTTTTTGTGTTGTTTCTCGCGGCTTCTTAACATGAAAACCATATGCCTTCTCTCCAAGGATAGACTTTCTATACGCCTCTGTTACGTCACTGGGTTCATAGGTTTCATCTTCCAGTGTTTCATTCTTTAAATCTAAATCATCGTCGTCTTGATGTGTTTCTGTTACGTTGTTCGATTCATAAACAATTTCTTCTTGTATTTCATCTTCTATATTTGATTCATTATCATCATTTGGCTCTGATGGATTATTTATCTGACCTTCTTGTTTATTCTTTCCTTTCAGCCAGCTAAGAGGATCCATCCCAAGTGCATTTTTCTTTTGCATAAAACCTCCCTTTAAAGAATATACGTCACCGATATAATATAATCTAAAAAGTGACAAATAAGGTTAGACTCAGTTTGATTAAGAATCTTGAGTTGCATTAAGAGAAAGCATGCTCTCTAATCTCTGCTTTCTGCTTTTTTGCTTTTGCCCCTTTAAATTTAAGAATTTTTTTTTCTTGAGCAATTACTTCCTTAGTTAAAGCCATGTAGTCTTGTGCTCCATTAGAATCCGGAGCATATGTTATAATTGGCATGCCATGACTTGGTGCTTCTGAAAGTTTAATATTCTTTCTGATTATGGTGGTAAATACCTTGTCTTCAAAATATTCCTTGATCTTGTCAAGCACTGCAGTTCCTAATTTTGTTCTGCTATCGTACATACAGGGTATTATTCCCGTAATCTCTAATGAACTATTCAGTCTCTTCTTTATAACATCGAATGTTTGTATTAATTTGCTTACACCCTGTAAGGCGAAAAACTCGGTTTGTAAAGGAACGAATATTTCATTAGCTACAGTGAGTGCATTCAGTGTGAGAAGTCCTAAAGAGGGAGGGCAATCAATTAAAACATAATCATATTTATTAATTAATTTGTCGAGATAGAATTTGACGATAGTTTCACGTCCTACCGTGTTGACGAGTTCTATCTCTGCACTTGCAAGGTCGATATCAGAAGGGATGATATCCAGGCCACTTATTTCTGTTTTTGCTAATATTTCAGTAACTTTCTTCTTGCCGCATATTAGTTGGTAAATAGATTGATCTTTTCCATGGACGTCGACACCAAGGTGCATACTCATGTTACCTTGTGGATCGAGATCAATCATCAGCACCTTTTTGCCAAGCGAAGCCAGGCACGCCCCAACGTTCGCAGTCGAGGTTGTTTTTCCTACTCCACCCTTTTGATTTATGAACGCAATGCTACGCATCCTGTCCTTATGTGATATGTATTAGATGTGACAGATATATAACAGATAGAATATTAACATACAAAATGTAGTTGTCAAGCATATTTATATAAAAATTCTTACTATTTACATAAAAGGGGTATTTTGTAATATTTACAGACTTATACTTTTTGAACACTTTTACATGGATTTATTGCTTTTCAGATAGGAATTATTGGTAGATATAGAAGAGTTTTAATAAACGTAATACGGAAAACAATAGTCTTAACGGGAACTACTAAAACTAGTTGCTGATCTGGTCAGCAACTTTTTCGCTCGTCTGTACATGAAGAGAGAAGGCTTATTTGGCATCACCTCTAAAGTAGTTTGAATTGCCTTCAATTCGGAACGGATATACGTATACACTGGAAATAAACCGCCTTAAGATTATTAT
>CAJXKT010000143.1 GCA_913055705.1 uncultured bacterium | reverse complement strand
CATCTTATCTAACTCCTTCAAGGTATACTTTTTCTTCACTTTCTTTGCCATCAACAACTCCTTTCTTCTAAAATATTTGATATAGTTTCCAAATCTTCTCCCGGAATATCCCAGCCAACTGCACCTGTGTTTTGTTCAACCTGGTCCGGGTTTTTTACCCCAACAATGGCCGTAGTCACACCCCTTTGGTGGAGTAACCAGTTTATGGCCAGTTGAGCCGTCGTCTTACCATTTTTTTGTGCAATCTTAGTAATCTCATTAACTTTTTTAATATGAGAACCGAACACTTCTCCTGTAAAGTTTCCAATAATGCCTTTTCCGCGCCAATCCTCAAATTTAGTGTTCTCATTGTACTTTCCTGTCAGCACTCCTGATGCAAGAGGACTATAGCAGATTATGCCAATATCGTTCTCTATACAAAATGGAAGGATCTCTTTTTCTATGTCTCTCTCCAGCATACTGTACATTGGTTGAAGAGAAACTATCTGACCGTATTTAAGACTCTCCTTCATTTGATCTACTGAATAATTACTCACTCCAACAAATCGAACCTTCCCGGCCTTCTGAATCTGCAGAAGAGCATCCATTGTCTCTTCAATAGGTGTAGTTTCATCAGGCCAGTGTACTTGATACAAATCAATATAGTCAGTCTGTAATCTCTGCAGGCTCAAGTCAATTTCTTCTAATACTGATTCTCTAGTTGCCCTTTTCTCAAGAGCCTTTATTTCTGCCTTGCTCCATCGCAGTCCGCATTTTGTTGCGATTATGACATCTTTGCGTTTTGAATTCAGGGCTTTACCTAATAACTCTTCAGAGTATCCAAAGCCGTACACCGGGGCAGTATCAAAGAAGTTTATCCCAGAATCAATTGCCTTTTCAATAGAACGAATGGAATTCTCTTCTCCTTCAGTTTTCCAGAAGGGTTCTCCTCCGATACCCCATGCACCATAACCTATAGTAGAAACATTTAAATCGCTTTTTCCAAGAATCCTGTATTCCATTGTATATTTCTTATTATTTGCAGGGCTTTATCATACTCTGTTACGACAACATTTATAATATTAATTCTAGTGAATATATATTTTAAATAAAAGCAAATTTTACCGCTAAAGACCAAATGAATTATTTTGCGGCTTCCTCTCCCTCTACAAGTGGTACGAATCGTACGGGAATAGTTTTTTTTGTATCAATGTTTCCTGCTTCATCTTTCTCCACAATCAGCAGGTCCTGGCTATAGGACGAATTGTTAACCGGAATAACCATCCTGCCGCCTGGTTTTAGCTGTTTTATTAGAGGATCCGGAATTTTCTCTGCTGCTGCCGTTACTATAATAGCATCGAATGGTCCATTATCAGGCCAGCCGAGTGAACCGTCTGATATCTTGAAATTCACATTATCATATCCAAGGTTTTTCAACCTTTCATCTGCAAGAAGCCCCAACTCCTCAATTATTTCAATTGTGTATACTTCTCTGGCAATTGCAGACAATACTGCCGCCTGATAACCTGAGCCTGTTCCTATTTCAAGTACTATATCATCATTATCAACATCCAGCATTTCAGTCATCAGTGCCACTATGTATGGTTGAGAAATTGTCTGCCCTAATCCAATTGGTAATGGCTGGTCATAGTAACTGTAAATTCTGTATTCTTCCGGAACAAACATATGCCGACGCACACTTTCCATTGCATCCAGAACCTTTTTGTCCTTTACGCCTCGTGCTATTATCTGTTGCTCAACCATTCTCTTTCTTTTACGGGCATAATCTTCTTCTGTAAGTTCTGTACTCCTTCCGTCAGCTATCGAATCTTTCTCTTTGAAATTCATAAAAGGACGGTAAGCGTAGAAGACACAGGAGAGAACGATTATTATTAATATAAATGTTACATATTTCATTTTCACATGTTCCCAGTATATTTACAAATTAATTATATCACCATAGAATATACTGTCAAGAAAGCGATAAGGCTCGAGACATAAGGGTTTTACTTGCATTAGGACTGTTTAACAATTATACTCATAAACTTAAGATAGTAGATATATTTTTGAGAATGAAAATGAAAAAGACAAAGAAAGTAAAAGTCCTGAAAAGAGAAAAGTTTGTTATAGACACAAGCATTTTTACTAATCCTGATGTTTATATTTCATTTGGCAGAACACCAACTACTGCCCTTAAAAATTTCCTGAAATTAATAAGTAAACTGGACGGTCCAAATTTTTTAATATTGACAGTCACATAAATCAAAAGTACAATTATAATATTATTGTTTCTCGCCACTTGCCAAAATAATATATACGTAAAGTATATTACATACAGGCATTTTTCCCTGTCACCAATATATAATAAATTAGCACCTCTTAGTTGCTGATTTTTTTCATATTCCCTGGCTTTTAAAGGCATAGAAAAGGTTTTTCTGCCTTGCAAGCCTATACTTATTCTAATGTGATATGATATGCTGTTGCAACTTATTTTTTACATATTAAATTATTCATAAGTCGGAGCAATTCTATGTACATTATCTTCGGTTGTGGTGCAACTGGAAATGCAGTTGTTGATGCATTGAACAAGGCCGGTAAGGATATATTAATAATAGATAAGGACGAGAGCGCATTATCTTCATGGAGTGAAAAAAATCTTAATGTAATAGTATCAGATATAGAAACTTTTAATTTGAACTCTCAGTACTGTAAGAGTGCTAGTGTGTTCGCAATCCTTACCGGAGACTCGAAAGGCAATTTGTCACTTGCGATGAAAATAAAAGAAAAAATGCCAGACAATTTTGTCCTTGTTAAGGCTTCCAGTCAGGGAGAGACAAAAGCACTGGAATCAAGTGGAGCTGATATGATATTACAAACAGGTAATGTCCTGTCTCAAGAAATATTATCCGCTTTTGAAACTGTAGAAATGGAACACTCTGCTTCCACATTAGTTAACGTTATTAAAGAATCAAACGACAAAGAAGTGGCTATTTTCCTACAAGACAATCCTGATCCTGATGCCATAGCCTCAGGACTCACCTTGAAACGTATATGTAAATTCTGTGATGTAGAGAGCAGTATCTATTATGGAGGCACTATCAGTCACCAGAAAAACAGAGCGCTGGTTAATTTGCTGGATATAAATTTGATAAATATAAAAACAAAAGAAGAAGTAATGAAGGCGGTGAAGTCTGCCGGTAAGATTGCATTAATAGAAGCATCTATTCCATCAAAGAATAATATTTTGCCTTTAGAGGTCACTCCAAATTTGATATTTGATCATCACCAGATAGATATCAGTTCGGTTAAGGGAGATTTTGTTGATATCCAACCTGAAATAGGCGCTACCGCGACAATGATGACAAAATATATTCGTCAGTTAAACATAAAACCGGATGTGTCACTTGCAACGGCATTATTATATGGTATTCGAACAGACACAAAAGAGTTTACCAGAAATACCACTCTTGATGATTTTGAAGCTGCAGGATATCTTTCTCCATTGGTAGATACAACTGTTATGAGCCAGTTGGAATTTCCTCCCATGAGATTAGAAACCCTGGATATTATCGGAAGGGCAATCAGAAACAAAAGAATCAGAGGGTCATACCTTGTATCATTTGTGGAATTTATCAGTGATAGAGACGCCCTGCCACAGGCGGCGGAAATGATGTTGCAGTTGGAGGGCGTATATACTGTACTTGTATTCGGAATTAATGGTGACAAGGTCCAATTATCTGCAAGAAGCAGTGATACAAGAGTTAATCTGGGATTAATTCTGCAGAGTGCATTTGGTGAATTAAATAGTGGTGGCCATGCTACAATGGCAGCCGGTTCCATCAATCTTGGAATACTCGGCGATGCAAATGACAGGACGTCTCTCTTGAAGGTAACTTCTGACGCCATCAGAAAAAAATTCTTTTCTGCAGTTGGTGCTGAGTTTGAACAAGAAACAATCCCGTCAGATGGAGACCCTCAGTTGCACTCAAAGTAAGATTCAAATTATCGGCCTGCAGTCAGAAGTCATCATCTTTCCTCCAATCTGCTGAATGATAATTGGAGCGAAATTGAAATTGCCCGGATTCAAGCTTACGCTTGAAATGGTCTTTCAGCTTATTCTTCAACCAACCTCTAAATCCCGGAACCATTAAGAAAAAACCAAATACATCCGTTATCATTCCCGGTGTTATTAATAGAGCACCTGCAATCAAAATAAACAGACCGTCAATAAGGCTGTCTGTCGGGATAACTCCATTTTGCAAATCCATCCTTATTTGTCTTTGAACACTTAGCCCCTGGCTCCTGGCAAGTAAACCCCCTATTATACCAGTTATGAGTACGATCATTATAGTTGGAGAGGCTCCCAGGTATCCTCCTACCTTTATCAAAAGATACAACTCCATTAAGGGAAGAACCGTGAACAATAAAATAAGACGGATAAGCATATTCTTTTATTTAATATAAAAAAGTTACTGATAAATTTGAAAAATGCTTGCTTAACGCTTATACATTAT
>CAJXKT010000142.1 GCA_913055705.1 uncultured bacterium | reverse complement strand
ATTAAGGGGCCAGCTTAAGGACAGAAGACACCATCTTTTGAAGGAGGTTAAGCTGAGATTAAGGGAGTTCAGGGGCTCTGGTGGGTACAGGCTCACAGATACGGCAGACATTGCGTCTAATCTTATAGATGATGAAATAGTTATGTCTATTATACAAGGTGAGGCAAGAGAAATAGAGGAAATTGATAATGCCTTAAACCAAATAAAGAAGGGGAAGTATGGTGTATGCGAAAATTGTGGCAAGAAGATAAACAAACAGCGCCTTATGGCTATTCCATTTGTAAGACTTTGTCTCAAATGCAAGGAGGCAGAAGAACGTGATGAGGGAGTCCAGGATGAAAGAGGTGGTTATTACAGGATAGATTCAGTTGATTATGGCGAACTCGAAAAAGATAATGAAAAGAGTGAGAGCATAAAGTATACCGAAAAGAGTGATATTAATCCGTTTGATAATTAAATGACTAGCTAAGAAAAAATCAATTGGCCTCTGTAAAGAAAAAGTATTTTTTCAGAAATAATTTGCTAAATTATTTGATTAATAGGTGAAGAATTAAGACTGATTGTCCAAACAGAGTAGCCGGACTTGCCGGCAACTGAATATGACAAATGACTAATCGTCTATTCCCGGATTACTTTTCATCTTTATTTCTTTAATCCGCAACGGCGAGCAATTCGTTCAAGGATATCTTTGATAAGCGCCTTAATTGTTACTGGAATTAATATAACTTGAAAAACTGGATTAAACGCCTGTATCAATATTTTGTGATATGGAGCATCTCCTGTGACCATATTCCAGAGAATTTTGTTGAGATGGTTTGCAATCCACGAGCCCCTTTTGTCTTCAACGTATGACAGACGTGCTTTTACAAGCCAATTCTGTCTGGTAATAAAGTCGCTGATTGCCAGAATTACTGCTCCAAGTTTATTATCCATAGCAAGTAGTTTATGGGCAGGTTTATAGTAATGCTTGTCAAAAGCTTCCTTTGAGATACCGTTTTCAAATGCTGCTCGTGCGGCAAGCTGTGAAGTTATATAGGCTGATTCAAGTCCGTTCTTGAATATCCTTGTTATGCTTGCATCGCCTACCATGACAAGTCTATCTGTAAATGGGTTTTTTGCATGTGAAAGTACAATTTTTGGTAAACACATACAGAATTTTTCAGGCATTTCCCAATCATGGGGTAGTTTCTTACGGACAACCGGATGATTTACAAAATCAATAAGATCATTGCTTGTCAAATCTCTGGTACCTACCAGGCTTACGGTGACATAGTTTCCTTTTGGAACCATCGATGCAAATCTAAAGGGCTTAATTCCAAGTGCGAATACCTGTATGTTATCTTTGAAAGAGTTCTTTATAAAAGTGGCATCTAATGGTATCTCCATTTGACACGTCTTAATGGTTTTAGGAGGTATGTAACCAAAATTTAATCCTTCAATTTTTTTTATTATGCTTGAATTAATACCAAATGCACCTACCACAAGGTCTGCTTCCATTTTATTATGCTGACCACCTTTTCCGTAGATTACGGTTGCAGTGGTATCAAGGTTGGAAGATAAATTTAGATCCAGTACCGGCTCTGAGATTACGCTTACACCCTGATTAATGACATGTTTTAACAGGAAATCATCAAAACTGTGGCTTTCTGTGTGAGTGCTGTAAAGAGGTCCATTGCCGCGGTATACTGCCATAATACTAGTTTTATTTATCTGATCGGGTTTGTATAGCTCAATACCATATTCTTCAGTATGAAAATAATATCCTCTAATTTCCTGGCGAATAATACTTTCAGGTAAAATAATGCCGTCCCTTGTAAGTTTTGCATGTAAAGAACCTGCAATAACTGCGGCACTCATATTACACCCAATAGGACCCCTCTGACTGAAATCCTTGTTGTTGAAGATTGTTATCTGGATGTTTATTCCAAGTTTCTTTGCATTTTGAATGGCGTCGTTTGCAAAAAAACTACCCGCCGGGCCACCTCCAATTATGGCAATTTTTGAATTGTTTTTTAAACGTAAACGGCTTCCAGTCATACTTATGTTTGTTAAGAAAAAATAAGGTATCGTATACCCATAATACCATACTTTATAAAAGAGTCTGTTATCCCATAGGCACAGATCTAGAGAAATAGTTACAGATGATATGCTGCTCCATTTTCGAAATATAAATATAGCAAAACCCTTACTGAGATACCACTTATAAATCAATTACTTAAAAAACCTATTAAAATACTATTGGCGGAATCAGCCTGTATTCTGATACGCATTTGCTTTTTAAGGGCATGCATGATAGAATTTTTTTAACGTGTAATCGTGTAGGGGCGTACCGCAATACGCCCCTGTTAAATGGAGAAAAGATATGGCAGAAAAGATAATAATCATTGGTTCCGGCCCGGCCGGATGGACTGCAGCCATTTACGCAGCAAGGGCCAACTTGAATCCAATTGTTTATGAGGGAGAACCCTCAAACATTATGGTACCGGGCGGCCAGCTTATGTATACTACCGAGGTAGAGAATTATCCTGGATTTCCTTCAGGTATACAAGGGACAGAGATGATGGATCTGTTTAAACAACAATCAAAGAGGTTTGATACCCAAATATTTACAGAAGATATTACGTCTGTCGATTTCAGTTCGCATCCATTTCAATTAAAGACTTCTGAAAATAACGATGTAGAGGCGTTAAGCGTTGTTATTGCTACAGGTGCAAGGGCCAATTGGCTGGATTTGCCAAACGAACAAAGACTTGCACACTCAGGAGGAGGAGTGAGTGCATGTGCAATATGTGATGGTGCGCTTCCAGCTTACAGGGATAAGGTCCTTGTTGTTGTCGGAGGTGGTGATTCCGCAATTGAAGAAGGTCTATATCTTACAAAGTTTGCAAGCAAAGTCATTTTAGTACATCGTCGTGACGAACTCAGGGCAAGTCCCATAATGCAGGAGCGTGCTATAGCTAATGCAAAGATAGAGTTCAAATGGAATTCCATTGTCGTAGATGTCCTGGGAGACAAGTTAATCTCAGGTGTGCGTTTGCAGAGTACTATTAACAAAGAGGAATCAGACCTGGATTGTGGCGGGTTGTTTATTGCAATTGGTCACACCCCAAATACTACTTTTCTTAACGGCAATGTAGAATTAGATGAGAAGGGTTTTATAGGTACTCGTCGGTCATGGAGGACGGCAACAAGTGTGGAGGGTGTCTTTGCTGCCGGTGATGTTATGGATCCATACTACAAGCAGGCGGTCACTGCCGCCGGTACAGGTTGTATGGCGGCGCTAGAAGCAGAAAGATGGCTTACTCATAAGGGGTTGGTGTGAGATTGCAATTGAGGTACTCCTCAATTAGCTGAAAGCAATTTTCGTTTCAAATAAAGCTCATATACTCGATAGAATGTCTCCATAGATTCGATATCTATCCATTCATCTGTAGAATGTAATTCGCCAACAATAGGTCTGGAAACGATTACGGGGATATTTAGGCTCCCAATAAAGCGGGCATCACTTCCACCATCTTCCTTTCCCTGGCTGGTAGGTTTTCCGGTTACTTCCTCAGTGACTGAAGGGTAGAGGGGGTCAGGTGAGAGGAGTGTCGGTTCTGCGCTGATTAATGTATGTGTGTTTATTTCTTTACCTAACAGATTGCGAACATGGTTTAACATTTCTTTTACGGTGTATGGAGCTGGAAATCGTATGTCGAGAGTAGCTTCAGCATCTGAAGGTATGCGGTTAACAGTTTGATTCAGTGTTTTAACGATTGTGAGCGCGCAGGTAGGATGCCAATGGTCTTCACCTTTTCTCAGAGAGTCAAAGTTTTTCTGTAGACGGGCTACGGCGTTAACAAGACGTTCCAGTGGGTTGTTTCCCAGCCATGGACGTGCCGCATGTGCAGAGTGTCCATTACACTGGATATTTAGATGAAGTATCCCTTTTTCTTCCACAGTTATTTCACTTAAAGAGCCTCCGTCTGGTATCAAGGCAACATCGCACCTGAGACCCACTTCATCAAATAGAAAACGCATGCCGGAGTTACCACCACGTTCTTCGTCAGACGTGATAGCCAGTCCAAGTGGGAGTTCATCATATTGCATATGTAAATTCCTGAAAATCTCCAGTAGGATTGCCAGAGGGCCTTTCATATCTGCTGACCCCGGACCAACTATTCTTCCATCGGATATTTGTGAACGGTAGCTATGGACGTCGGGATGCGTAATGACATCAATATGCCCGCAGAGAAGTATTTTAGGCTGGTCTACACCTTTAGGAAGGGCAACTAATGATGGAATGTCACAATGGTAATATTTGTTTACAACTATGTTATCAAGCGACTCCACGTGGTTGATAACAAACTCAAAACCGCGTTCGATATCGTCCGGACGGGACGCATCGCTGGGGATCAGTATTAAGTCCCTTGTCAGCGCTACGAGCCTTTTCTGTAAATCTGTCGAAGTTTGCGTCATTTTCTCACCTGATATTAATTCTCGTTTTTATGTTCTGCATTATAATTAAGTTTTAATCC
>CAJXKT010000141.1 GCA_913055705.1 uncultured bacterium | reverse complement strand
GATTAAGACTCAGGCTCCTCAGCTCCACACAGGGAACCGCCATCATGTATCACAACTTTTACGAATACGAGTATTTCAAGGGTGACATTCCACACAGGTCTCAGGGTGTCATTGTCTCTATGTCAAATGGAGATGTGATGGCATATGCCCTTGACGGTTTACGTGACCGCGGGGTTATGTTTGCCAAACCTGGTGATAAAGTTTACGAAGGTATGATAGTTGGTGAACATTGCGAACAGAACGATATAGCCGTAAACGTGTGCCGTGCCAAAAAGGCTACAAATATGAGATCAGCTACGGCGGATAAGGGAATTAAACTTTCACCTCCCAGGGATTTGACGCTGGAAATGGCGTTAGAATACATTGAAGATGACGAGCTTATAGAAATTACGCCCAAAACCTTTCGTCTCAGGAAGAAATTATTGAGGGAACATGATCGTAAGCGTCAGAGAACAACGCCACAAGTACTTAAATAGAATTTTACTTTCTGCTGCTAAAGGCTATATTGTCTCCCTGAATTTGAAGGTCTTGTTCTGAAACCAGTTCAAGATCATTCAGGACATGGTTCGGAGATGACACTTTTATGGATAAAGAGCTGAAACCGGAAATCACTAAACCTGACGGAGTGGTGTACACAATATACAAGTATGCAAGCCTGGACTCTACCAATGAATTTTTAAGACAGCATTGCTCAACCCTGGCGGATTATTCGGTTATCTGGGCCAATGAGCAAACGCATGGGAGGGGACGTTTTACTCGAGTATGGAATTCTGTACCCGGTCAGGATCTCACATTTTCGATCCTGTTGCCGCTTACGTCACTGGAGCATAAACTCAGGCAGAATATTACGCAGATTGCAGCTCTTTCTGTCGCCCAGTTGCTGGAAGTTTACGGTTTGAAGCCATCTGTAAAATGGCCGAACGACGTGCTTGTACAAGGAAAAAAAATATCAGGAATACTGTGTGAAATCGTTAAATCTAATAAAAATACATATGGGATACTGGGAATAGGCCTTAACGTAAACAGTACGGAGGAATCCCTTGCCTTCATAGACATTCCTGCCACATCGCTTTGCTGCGAATTGCACCAAAAGGTTATACAGCTTGAACTGTTTAAAAAACTCCTTGAAATAATTATTAATTGCTTTAATGTACTTTGTCAGAGTGGCTTTACACAAAACCGGCTGGAGCTAAAGAAAAGATTGGCATTTATAAATGAACAAATCGTTTTTACAGACATAAAAAAGGAATCATATTCAGGAAGAATAATCGACCTGAATGATGACGGAACATTGCTTTTTGAATGTGAAAAACGAGGTATTATCAGTCTCAATTCCGGAGAAATAGCTTTTAATAATTTATACCATAAGAGGGATTATTAATGATCGGCAATGCATTTATGCTAATGTTTGTTGGTATGAGCGTTGTGTTCGTTTTTCTTGTGCTTTTAAACCAGGCCATGTCTTTGCTTGCTTATTATACCCATGAGCATACACGCAGGGAGAAAGCGGCACTGGCAGAAGAAGAGCTTGCGCGCAGGAGTAAAAAAAATAAAAGTATTGATACAGGAGACATAGACACACGGACAACGGTCATATCTGCCGCCGTTCATGCATTCAGAAGTACATGAATATCACTGTAGATGAGCTTTTTATAAAAGTAAATTCAGTTATTTAGTCTCAGGCACCATAAACTTAAATGAAAGGGTAATTATTGTGAAGAAAGTCAGGTTCATGGACACCTCATTCAGGGATGGATTCCAATCTGTTTATGGTGCACGTGTACTTACTCAGGATTTCATGCCTGCCGTTGAGGCTGCAGTAGAAGCGGGGATTACCCATCTGGAGGCCGGCGGCGGCGCCAGATTTCAATCTCTTTTCTTTTACTGCAACGAATCGGCTTTTCATATGATGGATAACTTCAGGAAGATTGCCGGACCCGATGCAAATCTCCAGACACTGGCCAGGGGTATTAACGTTGTCGCCCTGTCACAATCACCCAAAGACATTATCAAGCTTCATGCAACTCTCTTTAAGAAACATGGCATGACTACTATACGTAACTTTGATGCTCTCAATGACATTCAAAACCTTGAGTATTCAGGCGAGTGTATAACTGGAGCCGGCCTTCACCATCAGGTATGCATAACCCTGATGGACCTGCCTGAAGAATGCGAACATGCACATACCTCCGAATTCTATCTCCATCGCCTGAAAGAAATTCTGGATTCAGGACTTCCATATGATTCTATATGTTTTAAGGATGCAAGCGGTACCGCTAATCCACAGAAGGTCTATGATACATTTGTAGGAGCCAGGAAGCTTCTGGGAGACGATGTACTGCTCTGGTACCATACCCACGATACTGCCGGAGTGGGGGTATCCTGCTATCTAGGCGCAATTGAGGGAGGCTCTACAAAAAACGACAATTTTGGTATCGACCTTGCGAAGAGCCCGGTCTGCGGAGGCACAAGCCAGCCTGATATTATTTCAATGTGGCATGCACTTAAAGGCATGGAGTGGACGATTGATGTAGATATAATGAAGATTGTTGAAGCAGAAAAAGTTTTTGAAGAATGCATGAAAGATTATTTTATTCCAATAGAGGCAAAACAGGTTTCTCCAATTATTCCGCTTTCACCAATGCCGGGTGGAGCGTTGACAGCAAATACCATGATGATGCGTGATACTGGAACACTTCATCTCTATCCACAGGTTATTAGAGAGATGACTGATGTCGTCAAAAAAGGTGGATTTGCTACTTCTGTTACACCGGTATCACAGTTCTATTTTCAACAGGCCTATGCAAATGTAACTCTTGGTAAATGGAAAAAGATTACGCAAGGTTACGGTGACATGGTGCTTGGTTATTTTGGCAGTACCCCTTCAAGGCCTGATCCGGAAATCGTGAAACTGGCAGAAGAACAATTGGGCAAGAAGCCCTTCGATGGCCATCCACTTGAAATCCTTGAACCCGGAATCCCGGTGGCCACAAAAAAACTTCAGGAAAACGGTTTAGAGGTTACAGATGAAAATATTTTCATTACGTACGCCTGTGGAGAAAAAGGTATTGAATTTCTACAGGGAAAAATGAAAGAGAATATCAGGAAAATTTCTGATGAAGCTGAAACCAAGACTGCGCCTGTGCAGACCACAGGCATGAAATGTCCTGAAAATTATACCGTAACAGTTGACGGCAAATCATTTAATGTTACCGTTGCCGAGGGTATCGGAGCTATCCAGACAATCACGCAAACACCGTCTGCGCCAACGATAACTATTAAGGGTGAACCAATTGTTGCCAGCATGCCGGGCTCAGTTACGCATATCGAAGCGGAAGTGGGAGATACGGTAAAAGAAGGAGAAGCTATTCTTGTCCTTGAGGCTATGAAGATGGAGTCTCCTGTTAAGGCTCCAAAAGACTGTAAGATCATTGCAATTGAGGTAGCTGTAGGAGACAATGTTAATCATGGTGACACGCTTGCTATGATAGAATAAGTGCCTTTTCTTGTCATTTTATGTTAATTATCTGCGGATAACTGCGTCCTGTTAACTTGATTATTATGCGATTAATCTCACTTCTTTTTATTACATTCTTTTCACTGGCAAGTACAGTAAATGCACAGGAATATTCTACTACTTCCGGGGATGTAGTGACAGTAACAATCCCATCAGACGTAACACTCCTCAATGTATCAATAAGAAATGGTGCTGAGTTTAAGATTGGCGACAAGATCAGTGAAGGCGATTTCATTGCCCTTATAGTAGATAAAAGCCATAATAAGATTACTGTTACCTCTGGTGTTGCTGGTGAAATTACCTATATCAACAAAGACCTTTATAAGAAGTTTACTCCAATACCAGCAGGAGCAACTCTTCTCAAAATAGAAAAACAGAATATTATTGTTCAATCTACAGAGATCGAAAAAGGTGCCGGTAAACTATCTCTTATTAGGGTTTTCAAGAATTTGGTGGAAAGTACCGGTCTATATGCACTGGTTTTCAACAATGCTATTAACTGGACAGAAGGCGTGGGAAGAGTGCTCATGATCGGTGTTGGATTACTCCTCATATATCTCGGTATTTCCAAACAGTTTGAGCCCCTTCTCTTAATTCCCATTGGTATGGGAGCCATTCTCTGTAATATCCCTCTTGCCTTTATTAATGACGAAGGAGGAATAATTCGATATGTATATGACGCCGGTATAAAGACAGGCATCTTCCCCCTTATAATATTCATGGGAGTTGGTGCTATGACTGACTTCGGGCCGTTGCTTGCAAATCCCCGCACCACATTACTGGGAGCAGCAGCCCAGTTTGGTATCTTTTCAACCCTGATCGGAGCCATACTCCTGGCTAAATATATTCCCGGTATTAACTTTTCTCTCAAAGATGCTTCTTCTATCGCCATTATCGGAGGTGCTGACGGACCTACATCGATCTTTCTGGCCTCAAAACTAAGCCCGAGACTGCTTGGTTCCATTGCCGTTGCGGCCTATTCATATATGGCGCTGGTTCCCATAATTCAGCCCCCTATTATGAAACTACTCACCACTAAGAG
>CAJXKT010000140.1 GCA_913055705.1 uncultured bacterium | reverse complement strand
ATATAAGGATCTATTAGTGGGCAGTCACTAGTTATGCGAACAATTAAATCAGCTCCGTACTTTACCGATGCCTCATAGTAACGACTTAAAACATCATTTTCCGATCCCCTATAATAATGGATTTTTAACTTATTACAAAGATCAACAATTTGATTATCATGTTCCCTGGTTGTGGTTGCAATAACAATACTATCAGCTTGCTTGACTCTTCTTAATCTGATAATTAGATGCTCCAACAGCGTTTTACCACAGACCTCTTTTAAAACTTTTCCAGGCAGTCTGCTTGAACTCATACGGGCTTGAACTATAATAAGTGTTCTCATTGTAATGCCAAGAGGAGAGAATCGATCACTTTATTCTGCTCACTTTCTGTCATTGAAGGATATAAAGGAAGGGTAATTGCTTCTTCATAATACTTTTCAGCCTCTGGGAACTGTCCACACGAAAAACCAAGTCTACGGTAATAAGGTTGAGTATGAACAGGGATGTAATGGACATTAACGCCTATACCTTTTTCACGCAGTTCCTCGAAAACCTCTTTTCGTGTCTTTTTTATTTTGTCCAATTTCAACCGAACAACATATAGATGAAATGCTGAATGGGCATCTGAATACTGCCAGGGAATGGTTAACGGAAAATCTGAAAATAGTTCATTATATCTACGCACCAACTCTCGTCGACGTACAATAAACTCATCAATTCTATCAAGCTGGCTTAATCCAAGCGCTGCCTGTATATCTGTCATTCTGTAATTCATTCCTAGTTCAATCTGTTGGTAATACCACGGCCCATCCGATTCACCTTCCATAAATTGATTATCCCTTGTAATACCATGTGTCCTTAAGCGAATAAGTTTTTGATAAAGGTCGTCTTTATTGGTTAAGACCATACCACCTTCACCTGTTGTAACAATCTTCACTGGATGAAAACTAAAAACAGTCATATCGGAAAATTTACAGGAGCCAATTTTCATACCTTTATAACTCCCCCCTATGGCATGACATGCATCTTCAATAATAGTAAAGTTATAATCTTTGCCGAGATGATAAATTTGCTCCATATCACAGGATTGTCCAGCAATGTGGACTGGCACAATTACTTTTGGAAGAGAATCATTTTTTTCCGCTTCGTATAACTTAGCTTTCATTGCATCAACACTTATATTGTAAGTATGAGGGGCAATATCTACAAAATCAAGTTTAGCATCACAATATAAAGCACAATTTGCAGATGCAACAAAGGTATTTGGAGATGTCCATAATATATCGCCTTTCCCAAGCTCAGCTGCTAAGCAAGCTATATGAAGTGCGGAGGTTCCGCTTGAAACCGCTACAGCATATTTGACTCCACAATATTCAGCTACTGCACTTTCAAACTGTTCGATAACAGGTCCTTGAGTAAGATAGTCGCTTTTCAAAACATTTACAACTGCTCTGATATCTTTTTCCTCAACCCATTGCCTTCCGTATGGGATTGTCTTCATCACGTCTCTATCATTTCCCTCATCTCAGCAATAGTAAGAAACCATGGATTTGTTCCTGAATTGTATTCAAAGTCTTCAGCAACTTTCTTCCCTCCATTTTCCTTACAACGATGTCCCCAATATTCAAAATCAGGCTGTACTACATAATGATCTTTATATTCAAGAGTCTTTCTTGCATCATCTTTTGTTACCATAACTTCATGCAGCTTTTCACCAGGACGAACACCAACTATTTCTGTTTTACATTCCGGAGCTATTGCCTTTGCTAAATCCATTATATTCATACTTGGAATTTTAGGCACAAAAAGTTCACCACCAACCATTTGTTCAAGACAATTCAGGACAAAGTCCACCCCTTGTTCAAGTGTAATCCAGAACCGTGTCATCCGTGAATCAGTTATAGGGAGTATGCCCTTTTCTTTTTGTTTAAGGAAAAAGGGAATAACACTTCCACGACTTCCAACAACATTTCCATAACGAACTACACTAAAAATACTATGATCACGCCCTACATAAGAGTTTCCTGCTATAAACAATTTGTCCGAACAAAGCTTTGTAGAACCATAAAGGTTTATCGGGTTGGCAGCTTTATCTGTACTTAAGGCAATAACTTTTTTTACTCCCTGATCAATCGCAACATTGATAACATTCTCAGCACCAATTATATTTGTTTTAACCGCCTCAAAAGGGTTGTATTCTGCAGCCGGAACTTGCTTCAAAGCAGCGGCATGTAACACAAAATCAACCCCATGAAAAGCCCGATGCAATCTTTCTTTGTCTCGCACATCACCAATAAAATATCTTATTCCTTCTGATCCTTTGAACTGTTGTGCCATATCGAACTGTTTTAATTCATCACGGCTGAAGATAATTAATTTTTTAGGCTTGTATCTCTTTAAAATTATTTCAGTAGCTTTTTTACCAAAAGAACCGGTACCGCCTGTGATTAATATTATTTTGTTATTTAGCATTAGCAAAATATAGGTTTTTTATTTGCTATCTCCTCTCGGATTGTATCCTGAATTATCTCACGCATAAACCAATCTGGTAATGATATATTTTTCTGAAAGTTCTCTCTCATTTTTGTTCCGCTAATGGGTTCTAACGTACCAGCAGTTGAAAGTTTTTCGTATTTTTTGCTTTTTGGATTATAACCAACAGCATCAAAAAAGACAGGCTCTATTCCAATATCGCCTAATTTCTCAAAATAAGAACGATAATCAATCGATTTATAAAAATCCCCCACTCCTGTATGATCTCGTCCAATAATAAAATGGCTGCATCCCATATTTTTGTGTCGTAATGCTGTAAGAACCGCTTCACGTGGCCCTCCATAACGTGCATACGTTGAAAAACTACCAACAACGACCTTTCCTGGTGGATATAAGTTAAAATCCAACATAGTCTGATAACTTTTCATTATAGGATATGCCAGAAAATCTCCCTTCTTTTTAGGTCCAATAATAGGGCTAACATAAAGCCCGTCTGCATGTGTTAATTCTAACGCAGAAAGTTGAATGTACTCATGGACCCTATGGATTACATTTCGTGAGTGAAACCCAACAACCTTATTCCACCCTTTTTGAGTAAACACATTACGGGTTTGAACTGGAGTCAATTCATAATGCTGATAATAGGAGGGAAGCCGTTTAACGAGCATAATATCTCCCGCTATAAACCTGTCACCATTAGAAAATAATCTAACCACACCCGGATGGTCCATGGATGTTGTTCCATACCACTTCTTGGCAACATTTTCAAGGTCAAGCTCATATATCTCTTTTATATCAAGCAAAACGTGTATGTCACCTTTACTGCTTTTCAGGGCAACACGTTCATCTACACCCAATTCACGGATTGATTCTTTCTTTACTTGTAATACTATAGGCATGGTCCATACTAACCCATCTTTTAAACAGTTTGAGTTAAGAACACTTTCCAGAGTTTCTTTATCCATAAAACCAGCTATCGGAGAATAAGCACCATGCCCTATATGTTCACAATCAAAAAGATCTGCATCTCTGACAACTAATGATTTTAGTTTTTCAATGTCATTTAAATCGGTAGACTTTGCTAATCTATTTACAAGAAGCCCTCCATGTGGATTATTCAACAAAGAAAAAGGACTTGCCGAATAGTGGAATTTATCATTTTGATCCTTCTCCTCAAACTCACGGATAAGTTTGACAATCATGCTAACACATTTTAATGGATAAGAACCAATAGCAGTCTCCGCCGCCAAAACCAAACCGTCTGCACCATCATCTAACGTATTGAATACATCATTGACTTCTGATCGAGATGGATTTAAGTTTGTCACCATAGACTCCAATAGATTAGTTGCCACATAAATCTTAACTCCCATTTCTTTGCTCTTCTTAATTAACTGTTTCTGCAAAATGGGCAATTTCTCAACAGGCATCTGGCGTGACATATCTCCTCGATCAAGTAGTATTGCATCCGATTTAGCCGCAATATCATCAAAATTAGCAATACCATTAAGACTTTCTATTTTTGAGATCAAAAAAGCCTTTTTCCCAATAATAGCACGGATATCGTCAACATCTGACCCTCTATTTGCAAAAGAAAGGCCCATATAACGTACTCCACATTTTATTCCAATTAACAAAGCCTCTTTATCCTTTTCGGTTAATGACGGCATAACAATGTCACGGTCTAGATTTACAGCTTTTCTTTGTCCAATTACCCCCCCTATCAACACTCTTGCCTTAACAGTCTCTAAACCCTCCTCAACAACCTGCAGCAAAACAGAGTTGCAATCAATACTGACTATATCTCCTGCTTTAAGTTCTCCGGTAATATTTGCAGGGTATAAATTAAAATTAAGCATATCACCCGGAACTAAGCATTTGTGGATTGTAACAATGCTATTATCCTTTACTATGACTTCTCCACTTATCAACCCTCCAGTGCGTATCTGGGCTCCTTCTGTATCCAGACAAATAGGCACAGATGTCAGTCCCTGTATAAAGCGTATAGTGTCTTCCAATTCGCTTAATAAAGTATGTGACAGGTTAACCCTGAGCATTCTCACTCCTAAACCTTCTAAACGCTTAATAACACGTCTGTTCATAGAAGCGGGACCAAGTGTACACAAAATATCTTTGGTAGATTTATGATTTCTAATGAAAGACAAATTTACACCCTCAGTAAATAATTTGAAACAATACTCCAATCCCTGGAGGACCTATATG
>CAJXKT010000139.1 GCA_913055705.1 uncultured bacterium | reverse complement strand
CATTCGTCTTCATAAACGCCGTGTTCATTACACCACAAACGCTTTGGGTCTCGAATAGTATTACCTTCGGGAAACAACTCTGGATGGCAAATGTAACATTCGTCTTCATAAACGCCGTGTTCATTACACCACAAACGCTTTGGATTTTGTTTATCTTCTCCTTTCTGGTGTTTCGTAAGAGCTGTTTCTTCAGTTTGATCAGCATAAGCTCTTTCACTCTTAAATTGTGATAAAAGAGATGCTGAAAGGAAGGCCACTATTAAGAGGATCATATTAAAAATCAGGAATTTTGAGTTTTTCTTCATAACTATTTCCTTCTTAAGATGGTAAACGTAAATAATCAGGTGACTGACATGTCTCAAATATAAATAACATCCTTGATAGGAATTAATTTAATGATATTCGTTCCATACCTGATACAGTTTCAAGGTTTATAATGGCGTTATTGTAATCAAGCAGTGTATTTAAATATGCTGTTCGTATCTCTATGAGATCACTTTGCACAGTGAGAAATTCGATAAAATTAATTTTACCTTCCTTGTATGAAATCTCATTAAGCTTCAGGCTTTCATCAACCTGCGGCATAATTTCATCCGTATAAATCGATATCCCCTCTTTTTCTGCCATGAAGGAACGATATGCAGCTTCCACTTCCTTCTGAATTCCCAGATACTTGTTCCTTATATTTATGTCGGCTGTATCTTTGGCAGTCCGGGCTTTTTTAAGTTCTGATTGTTTTCTGTCCCATATTGGTATTGATATAGATATCTCTCCGCCTACAATATCGTCTGCACCGCCTTCTTCTCTTGTAAAAAATCCTGAAAGCTCAGGATTCGGGATTCTCTCTGCTTTACGCAATGATATTTCTTGAGATGCCCTTTCTTTCTCTAACTCCATTGCCTTTAAGTCAGGCCTGGTTTCGTAGGCAGATGCCAAAAGGTCTTCAAGGTTTACCTGTAATGCCTGGTAAGTCAAATCTCCTTTTAAACTCAATGGTTCATCTTTGGACTTTCCCAGCAGTAATTTCAAATCCAAGAGGCTGTTTTGATTATTTTTCTTTGCAGCAAGAAGCTGTTGTTTCGCCAGTCCATATCTTATTTTGATTGAATTCAGCTCTAAAGCAGATATTGCTCCTGCTTTATGTCTTTCCATAGTTGCATTCCATAGTCTTTTAAATATGTCTTCAACATAACTCTGGAGTTTTACAATTTCCATAGAAATCAAAACCTCATAAAAACTACTCTTGACATCCGCAATAACATTTCTTTCTACGTCTGCAATTTCAAATTTTACTTTCTCTATTTTATCATTGGATATATTTATTCTTTTTCGTCTCTGACCATAGACCTCAATTTCTTGAGATAATGCGATGGTATAATCCGTGTGTCTTTCTGAAGATGATTCTCTTGCCCCAATTTCGGTTTTCACTTCAGGATTTGAAGGTAAAAGCAATGATGCCTTAATGCGATCCGCATCTGCGATTCCTAATCTATTTCTCGCCACGGCAAGCTGTAAGTTGTTTTCAAATGCTATTTCTATGCATTCCTTGAGATCGACAGTTTTAGTTTTTGTCTCTTCCCGCCGGAGCGGATCAGAGACCTGAGCCGTTGATTTATTAGAAGCCAGAAAGAGTACGGATGCTATTAATGTGACAACAGTCACATATTTAATGTGATATACCGGATAGATCATTTATTCCCTCTTGTTAAATTGTATACGATTGACGCACATAATCTTCACCGCAGATACTAATTACACCCATGAGAGTGCACGTAGCCCTGGTTAGCCATATGCAAACTATTTAGTAAGTTTAGTAACAGCTTAAATAGGAAACCGCTTGAATGAAAATGGAATGACTAAAGGATTGATTGCGGAGGGCGAAAGAGAGTTTTTGTAAAGAGTTCTTTGTATAGAACGTCTTCAGTTATTGAAGAAAGTTGAGATGTATTATTGAAGTAAAAAGTATTTTCGGCTGATTGATTTGTAAAAGAAGGTGAAATAACGCAGCAAACTGTACAGTGATGGAAAGGTTCATCGGGAAGAACAGGACAATTATGTTCATCGCAGAAGTTTGTTCTCTCTGAAGAGGCAGAATTTGTTTCTACTTTATCGTTAGTACCCTCCAGCGAGAAAACAACCTCCGGAAGGACCGAAAAAGATAAAACCAATATCAAACAAACCTTTAATATGCGAATTTTGCTTAATCTTATTTCCGTAAACATCTAAATACTATATACTTGAAATTACTAAATGTCAAGGCCATTTATTATCTGCTCGGGATTATGGCATACAAGCGCCCTGGCCTCTTCTTCCCCCACAATCCTGGCAGCACAGTCTACTGCATTAGACAGGATCGGGGGCCGGCCTGTAAGCGAATGGACATCAGAGGCAATAAAATGCACCAACCTGTTCTTTAAAAGCAATTCGACACATTTTTTATCTCCGGGCCCCGCCCGGCCTGTCAAACCCTGTGCATTCACCTGGACAAGGGCTCCAATCTTAACCAATTGACTCACAAGTTCAGGTTTTTTTTGGAATGCAGCTATTCTTTCTGCGTGTGCAATGATTGGGACAATACCGTTGGCCTTGAGATTGAATACGAATTTATCAGTTCCCGGAGGTATGAATACAAAAGGAAGTTCAAAAAGGATGAACTTCCCGCCATTGTTGATCGTAAGCACCTCCCCACTTTCGATATTCCCCACCAGCCCTTCATGAATGTGTACCTCCGATCCGGGCAGTATCTCGATATCAATTTGATTCTCTTTCAGCTTCAGGTTAAGCACATCAACAGCTTCCAGTATCTTATCACTTTTTGCCTCGTATACTCCATCCTTTGAGTGGGGTGTTGCCACGATCTTCTTAATTCCATCATTTGCAGCAATTTTGCAGAGTTCAATCGACTCTTCGATCGTCTCAGGCCCATCATCTATAGAAGGAAGTAAGTGCGTGTGTATGTCTATCATAAAGGAGTCTATTTTTATAATTTTCGCAAGAGCTTGATTAAGTATCCATTATACTGTTGCCACTTGATTTTACAATGACGTATAAATTCCTTCTTTTCTGCCGGCCCCTGTAGATTCCGATTGATTACGCCGGAGTTAACTACGTTTTGACTACAGTCAGTGACCCCTTGCTTGTCCCTGTGTATTCTGATGTTTAAATTTCCTCTTGAATTAAGTATTCAACTTCATTATTATACCCCTAGTCTTTCTACCCATCTTAATTCTTAAAGTAAGATAATAATTCTTTTCTTACTAAACCTTTAGAAAGCAATTTCTTATCATCAAATCCTGGCCAACGAGGTTCCGCGAAATTGTGAATTGTCTGAGACTCCGTAACATTTTATGTTTAATCTTGCTATCTTTTGAACTTACAAGGAGAAGAAGATGCTTAACACAAAAAGACCTCTACTAGTTGTATGCGTCTTGTTTTTATTGCTGCTATCTATGTTTACGGCTAGGACCGTTATTTCAGATACCTTTAAAGTCTTTAGAGAGGGTGTTGTAAGAGACTTACAAGGGATTGCAGAGAAGCAGGCTGAAGTTATCGGGAAGTATTTGGAAAATGAGAAAAAGAACATCAAGGTTGCTGCCTATGATTTGCACCGTTACTATGCAAAATCTGACTACATGGAAGCCCTTGAATATCTTGTCTCAGTTCAGAATATTTATCATTACAAAGAAGCTTTTGTTGCAAATACCGCAGGCAATGTGGTTCTTTCCTCAGATGTTGATAGTACCAGGGCAACCATATCTTCCAGGCAATATTTTCAAAAGGCAATGAATGGAGAAACATTTATTTCCGATATTATTGGTTCGAAAGTTCCAATCAAGAATGAAAATGGCCAGTTGGAGTTAGGGATGCCGACCATGTTTGTATCAACTCCAATCCTCGATGCAAATGCTCAGATCCTGGGAGTTTTGGTTTTCCGTATCGACATTAATCAAATTAATGCATTGATGTTTAAAATGAATGCAACAGATACTGCAGAAATTTATTTAATTAATAAAAACGGTTATATGTTAACCGAATCCCGGTTTACAGATGCCCTCGAACTAGGAGGTCTTATCGAAAAGAGAACAACTCTTGAACTGGCGGTGATAAATCCCAAAACAAATAGCTTAACCCTGGCAGCAAAGAAATGTATCGCCGGTGGCAAAGGTTTCAATGATAGTGGGTATGGGTATATGGACTATCGAGGTACGAGAGTGCTTGGTTATTGGATTTGGATAGAGGAATATAATTGGGGAGTTATCGCGGAAATTGACCTGGATGAATCCTGTGAGGACATACGAAAATATTTTCAGGATACTACCATTAAAAACCTGCGTGGACTTATGCGTCAGCATATCAGTTTTATAAAGAATCGCATGGACAAGTATAAGAATAATGCATTGTCAATTGCTCGTAAACCACAATCTCTTCAGTATACAAAAGGTGTTTTATCAATAGAGGAATTTATTACAGCCAGTAACTATTTGGAGTTTCTCAGGGATGAGTATAAATATAAGGAGGTCTTTATATGTAATTCTGCAGGCATTGTAATGTTAACAACTGAAAAAAGAATGATGGGCAAGGATATTTCCGGGGAAGACTATTTTGTTAAGGCAAAAGAAAATGATGTCTTTATCAGTAATATAAAAAAGACAAAATTATTTACTTCGAATAAAGCTGTCAGGGCAAAACGTGGCGTGCCAACGATGCTCATTTCCGCTAAAGTTAAACATAGCACTGGGGATTTTGCAGGCGTGGTA
>CAJXKT010000138.1 GCA_913055705.1 uncultured bacterium | reverse complement strand
GGTATTAGGAGATGAATGTTCCTTACTCTCTCATTTCTATTTTATGGAAGTGGCAGTGGGAGAAATGCAATTAACAGTATCCAGAACAGGTTACACGGGCGAGGATGGATTTGAGATCTTTGTCAACAATTCACATTGCGTAGACTTATGGAATATATTACTCGAAAAAGGTAAAGACATGGATCTTAAACCCGCAGGCCTTGGAGCAAGAGATACCTTGAGATTAGAAGCCGGCTACCTGCTCTATGGTAGCGATATCGATGAGTATATAACACCACTGGAAGCCGGCATTGGCTGGACTGTAAAGTTTGACAAGACAGACTTTATTGGTAAAGACTCTTTATTAAGACTGAAAAAGTATGGATTAAAACGAATGTTTGTTGCATTCAAGATGCGTGATAAGGGAATACCAAGGACAGACAACGAAATAACACATAACAACAATGTCGTAGGCAAGGTAACGAGTGGGACGTTCAGTCCTTCCCTTGAAATAGGCATAGGTTTTGGTTATGTACTCAAACGCTTCGCAGAACACAAAAGCCTGGTTAATATAAAGATCAGGGGCACAGATTACCCTGCTCAGATTGTAGATACACCCTTTATTACTTTAGACAGGGAAAGGTAGATAAATGGATTTTCCGGAAGATCTGTTATATACAAAGACCCATGAGTGGGTAAAGAAAGAGGGTGATAATAAGGTTAGAGTTGGCATCACGTCATATGCGCAAAGTGAGCTTGGTGATGTTGTGTATATAGAATTACCTGACTTAGATAGAATTGTTAAAGCCGGTACTGCATGTACTGTTGTTGAATCAGTTAAGGCGGCATTTGATATTTATGCACCGGTATCCGGCAAGGTTATAGAAACAAATAACGATCTTGAAAATAATCCGCAATTAGTAAACGAAAACCCTTATGGCAAAGGGTGGTTTTCAATTATAGAAATGGAAGACCCTCAGGAATTAACCAAACTTCTGTCAAACAAGGATTATGAAAAACTGTGCCAGTCAAAATAAACTATACCCCCAACACTGAGTCTGACATTAAATTAATGCTTAAGGAAATCGGCGTTAATTCAATTGAAGACCTTTTAGTAGACATACCGGAAGGATTACTATGTAAACAGATAAACATTCCTACCGGTATGTCCGAAATGGAGTTAAAACATTCCCTCAAATCATTGAGTGATAAAAATGCAAATCTGAATAAATACACTTCCTATCTTGGCGCAGGTGCATACGAACACTTTGTCCCAAGTGTAGTTGACCATCTAAGCAGTAGAGGAGAATTTTACACCTGCTACACCCCCTACCAACCTGAGGTAAGCCAGGGAACCCTGCAGGGAATTTATGAATTTCAGAGTATGATGTGTGAGTTGCTGGCAATGGACATAGTCAACGCCTCAATGTATGACGGAGCTTCGGCCCTGGCAGAAGCTGCTGTACTGGCCATAAGACACAAACGGAAGAAGAACGTCCTGGTCTCAAAAACCGTACATCCCGAATACAGAGGGGTATTATCAACTTACCTGCAGGAACTGGATGTCAAACTCATTGAGATTGAAATGGAGGACGGCATTACATCCGTCTCAGACCTTGAGTCCAGAATTGACAATAATACAGCATGTGTCTTAATCCAGACACCAAACTTTTTTGGATGTCTTGAAGAGACTGAAGAACTTGTTGGATTAACCCACAAAAATGAAGCCCTTTTTGTTGCATGTGTTAATTCCATGTCATTAGGCATAATCAAACCGCCGGGAGAATATGACGCTGACATAGCAGTTGGCGATATTCAGGCATTGGGTAATTATATTAATTATGGTGGCCCGCATGCCGGTTTTTTTGCAGTCAACAAGGAGTTTATGAGGAAGATGCCGGGAAGACTCGCGGGTGCTACCACAGACACAAAAGGCAGACGCGCTTTTACCCTAACTCTCCAGACAAGAGAACAGCATATCAGGCGTGCGAAGGCAACATCGAATATCTGCACAAATCAGCAGCTCCTGGCGCTCAGGACATGCATTTATCTTTCGACACTAGGCAAAGCTGGGATGATAGATATTGGCAATCTGAACATTCATAAAAGTCATTACGCAATGGACAGATTATGCGAGCTTGACGGAATTGAGCCTCTACTTAACAAACCCTTCTTTAACGAGTTTGCCATAAAGATTTCAGATAACTGCAAAATAGAAGAGCTAAGCAGGCATCTCTTTGAATCAGGCATTATAGGCGGCCTTGATTTATCACACTTTTATCCGGATATTAATAACGCCATGCTTCTGTGTGTAACCGAAACAAGATCAAAAGAGGATATAGACGAGCTTGTCTTAGCCGTCTCAAATATTATTTAGCGTAGGGGCGAACGGCCATTCGCCCCTACAAAACTAAATACCAAGGAAATGTTCAATCATGCTTGAGAAACTAATATTTGAAAAATCATCACCGGGTCGAACGGCATATTCATTGCCTGAGTGTGACGTACCTGTAGAGGCTAATGACACTACTCCCCTACCTGAACGATTCTTACGAAAGAATACTGCCGAACTACCTGAAGTGGCCGAGATTGACGTTGTAAGACATTTCACGAGGTTAAGTCAATTAAACTTCAGTGTCGATACGAATTTCTACCCACTCGGCTCATGTACAATGAAATATAACCCGAAGATTAATGAAGACGTCAGCAGTTATGAAGGCTTCGTAAATCTTCATCCATATCAAAATCAGGAACAATGCCAGGGCATTCTCCAAATCCTGTATGAATTTGAAAGAACTCTTATTGGAATATGTGGTATGGATGCATTTTCACTGCAACCAGCCGCCGGTGCTCACGGTGAATTTATCGGGATGTTAATATCCCGCGCTTATAATGTTAAGGAGGGCAGAAGAAGGAATAAAATAATTATACCTGACTCCGCACACGGTACAAACCCCGCATCGGCTTCAATGTGTGGATTCGACATTGTAGAGATAAAATCAAATAGCCAAGGTCTTGTTGACATAGAGGCATTAAAAAGAATTATTGACAATGATGTCTCTGCCTTAATGCTTACAAATCCGAACACACTTGGATTATTTGAAAAGGACATATTGAAGATAGCCGAGATTGTACATGATGTTGACGCTTTGTTATACCTTGATGGTGCAAATATGGACGCAATGCTGGGAATTGCAAGACCGGGAGATATGGGTATAGATATGTTGCATCTGAATCTTCACAAAACCTTTTCCACCCCTCATGGTGGTGGTGGTCCCGGTGCCGGCCCATTGGGTGTAGTAAAGAAACTTATACCATTTCTGCCTGCTCCCATAATCATAAAAAAAGATAATTCATACGGATGGCAATATGACTTTCCTGATTCTATAGGACGTGTAAAGCCCTTTTACGGTAATATAGGAGTTATTATAAGAGCTTACGCTTACTTAGTTTCTGTTGGCAGTGAAGGACTCGGAAAGATCTCTGAAAGCGCCCTTGTAAACGCTAATTATCTCAGGAAGAGACTTTCCGATTATATTGAAATTCCATACGGTGAAAGATGTATGCATGAATTTGTAGCATCAACAAGAAAGCTCAAAGCAAACGGCATTACAACTCTGGATATTGCAAAGAGGCTTTTGGATTACGGATTTCACTCACCGACTATATATTTCCCATTAATTGTAGAAGACGCACTCATGATTGAGCCAACGGATACTGAAACAAGAGAAACACTTGACGAATTTGCTGACGCTTTAATTAAAATCCTGAAAGAAGCCAAAACCAATCCGGAGATACTAAAAAAAGCACCTCATAATACTCCAGTCTCAAGACTCGATGAAGTACAAGCCGCCAGAAAACCAGATCTGAGATGGAGGAAGGAATTATCGTAAGTACTCACCAAATGAAAACAGTGAGCAATAATAACTGGCGATTGTTATTTACCCCTGACGTCGATCCGTACATGAATATGGCAATTGATGAGGCGCTGACCAGAAAATGCATCGATTCTGAAGACAGACCGGCGGCAATACGCTTTTACACATGGAAAGAAATCTCTTGCTCTATTGGTTATTTTCAAAAGATAGAAAACGTCTTTAAGGCTCCAAATGGCAAAAAAATCCCGGTTGTACGCAGACCCACGGGTGGTGGCATAGTTTACCATGGCAATGATATCACATTTTCAATAGTTAAAAGAAGGATACCATCCAACAGACAGGAAGGTATCACATCTTTTTACAAACTTGTTGGCGAATCATTACTAAGGGGTTTAGAAAGACTTGGTTTTACATGTACATTCTATCTACCGGAAGAAGAATCACACCGCTCAGCACAAGAAGGAAAACCTTTGAATAATCGCCTCTCACAGCAGTTATCTTGCTCTGTAACACCTGCAAAATATGACATCATGATAAACGGTAGCAAGGTGGCAGGTTATGCGGCAAGAAAGTCTCAGGGGGCTATTCTTTGTCAGGGATATTTAGACGTACATAAGAGATGGAAGGAACAATATAATATGGATTCACGGGAGAAGGGAATTCAACTGCTATTTGATAACTTGGCAGGTAGTTTCAAGAATGTCTTTGGTATCACACTTACTTCCTCGCAACTGACAGAAGAAGAAATGGAATCTGCACTGAAATTAAGAGACAAGAAATATGCCTGTGATGAGTGGAATTACAGGAAATAAGTTTATTGTAAAATAATTGTAGTGGGATAGAATCTCGACTGGTATAATTTGATTCTTAAACTACGCCAAAATAGATTATTTTGCTTTTACACATCATCAAGTAAATATCCATTATGAGTAATAAAGAATACAATTTCGGTGAAATAGAGAAGAAATGGCAGGATTTCTGGGAAGGAAGCGGCC
>CAJXKT010000137.1 GCA_913055705.1 uncultured bacterium | reverse complement strand
ATTCATAGTCTCAGATGTAGGTGTAAGTGAAGAACCTCTGGATTCTTCGAATAAGGGAGAGATATTTGAAAAGCTGTTTATCAAGGTAAGGGTTTCAGATAGCAGTAAATGCGACAGGTGCTGGAACTACCGTAAAGAGGTAGGCAAGATAGATAAATATCCAACCTTATGTAACCGCTGTGCCGAGGTTATTGCAGAAGTTGAGAATTAGAAATGATGATTGTGTTTTTACTCTCTTTCCGACGAATTCAACATTGCAATCCTTGTGAATATGTTTTCGACCAGTAAATTAATATTCAGATTGTAATCTATATATTTGATGGACTCCAGGATATCATTAATTATTGCCGTTATCTGTTTTTGGGTTAAATAACCGGCACACTGTTGTAGTGTATCCTCATGATCTGCGTTGAAAAGGGGAGTGGTCTTTTTGCCGGTACCGTATACATTCCTGATTTTAACTACCAGAAGATCACGGTAGAATTGCAGTATGCAGTTTAAGATACGCCTGAGAGCCTGCCTTTTCTCTTCCAGGGTTTCACTCGAGCTCAAATAGTTATCAATGACTTCTTCGGCGAGGAGAAGATTATCTATACCTGATACGCCAATGCGGTTAACAATATCGCTGTTCTTTTCGTAGAAATTGTCTTCTAACAGTTCAAATGCATTTCCCATACTTCCGCTGGAAAACCTCGATATCCATCCAACCTTGCTTGTGTCAGCATCAAACCTCTTAATCAGCTGGTCTTCGATTATGTGTGCTGGTATCGGATGAAATCTGATTATCTGGCATCTTGACTTGATTGTCTCCTTAACAGGCGTAAGCGAGTTAGCAATGAGGATAATTATAGTGCTGGTAGGGGGTTCTTCAAGTGTTTTGAGCAGGCAATTTGAGGCCTCCTCATTCATCCTGTCTGCTTCCTTAATGATGAATATCTTGTAGCTGGATTCAAGAGGACTTAGTTTTACTGAGTGCTGTAAATCTCTGATATTATCAATCTTTAGAAATTTAGCTTTTTCTTCTATTTCTATCCAATGAACATCAGGATGATTACTGTTTTCTATACGAACGCAGTTGTTGCATGAATTACAGGAATCGTCTTCTTTTTCACTGCAAAGAATGGCCTTTGAGAGTTCTTTTGCAAGAAGAGTCTTTCCAATCCCATCTTGTCCGGTAAAGATATATGCGTGAGAGAGATGATTAGAGGTTATTGTTTTTCTAAAGTGGTTGGTAATATGATCCTGGGCCAGAATATCTGAGAATGCCATAATACTTTACACAAACATCGGTTATTTTAATTATCTTCTGTATCTATTATTGCAATAGCATCACCCGGTTCTACAGGGTCACCTTCTTGAGCTAATATTTCAATCAGTTTTCCGGTACTGGGTGCCGAAATGTTGAAAGTTGCATTGTTTGTAGAAACTTCCATAAGGTCGCTCCCCTCTACGAATTCTTCGTCTTCTTCAACATGCCAGAAAGCCACGACTATTTTATCGCCTGCTTCTGCTCCGATATCCGGCAATTCAAATTCTACTCGCACTTTGCCTTTACCCCGGTTTACAAATGGTTATTTACAGTGATTGTGACACTATTACGGCTCAAATTAATATTGATTTAAGAATAATGCAAATAAATTATACATACGGTAATTTTGTTGTCAATAGTCTGTGTAGAAAAGATGTTTTTTGGACATTGTTGTTGCAAATAATATGTTATTTCTAATATAATCACATTCTATTGTACCTTTTGAGTTGGTGTAAATTATTGTTGCCATTAAACAGAACTATGAATCTGCTTATTATGATGCAGGGTAGCTAATAAGTTCCATATATTTATCATCTAATTACTTATACAAATCTTTCTATAAGTATCGTTTTGCGTGACAAGACATGTCAAAGACATGCTTGCATCAATGATAATAACAAACAAAAACAGGAGCTGATGTAAATGTTCAAAGAAGGCATGATGAGGTCGGATTTGGTTGAACGTATGCACTGGCTGATTCTTCTACGCTGGATTGCTGTATCAGGATTGTTGATTACGACATATATCTTCAGTAGTATTTTTAATGTTGTGGTGCAGGTTTTTCCATTATATATCATAGGTGTAATTGTTGGATTAACCAATGCGGGTTTCTTCTTTTATTCAAGTGCACTCCAAGTAAAAACATTTTCATCTTTACAGCTGCACGCAGGCATACAAATCATGACAGATCATTTCTTTCTGATATGTCTAGTATACTTTGCAGGTGGTATTGAAAACCCCTTTATCTTTTACTTTTTATTTCATGCAATAATAGGTGGAATATTATTAGAGAAAAAGTATAGTTATCTGCAGGCAGCGTTTGCTACAAGTCTTTTTGCGTTGCTTTTATTACTGGAGTATTATTCTGTAATACCTCACCAGCATTTTGAAGCATTTTCTGCTTTTAAATTTGGCGGTGAACTATGGCAATCTGAAGTCTATATGCTGTGTGTTTTCTTCGCACTTGCAAGTACAACCTTTATTTCAGTTTATTTTGTGACATCGATAATGGACAGATTGAGAAAAGGCAGAGATGATGTGTTATTTGAGATAAAATCAACGTTAGAAAATCTGGATGAAGGCGTTATCTTCATAGACCCTAATGATAAGGTGACAATGTGCAACAGGGGAATTGAAAAAGCATGGAAAGTAAAGAGAGAAGAAATATTAAATAAATCAGTGAAAGATGGCCAGATCCCTTATGTAGGAGGGGTGGCGTCAAATATAACTGAAAGTTTTAGAAAGCGAATAGAAACTTTACAGCACCAGGAAATAAAGGTGGATGATGGCTTTATATACAACACGTATTCTGCGGTATTTGATCAAAATGGCAAATACTGGGGTACCGTTCTGACTAGCCATGATATTACAGAAAGGAAAGAACTGGAGCATCAGCTGCTGCATAGTGAACGTTTGGCGACTATAGGCGAAATGTCAGCAAAAGTCGCCCATGAAATAAGAAATCCGTTAAGTTCAATTAGTTTAAATACGGAGTTGTTGTATGATGAAATCAGCAACGATAATGGAGAGAGAAAAAGCGATGCAGAAAATCTGATTCAGTCTATTCTGAATGAAGTGGATACTTTAACTGAAATAAGTGATGAATATCTACGGTTCGCAAGATTTCCCAAATTAGAAACAAGGCCGGCGTCTATTAATGAAGTATTGATTGAACTTACAAAATTCTTTAATAAAGAAATAGTACAGAGATGTATTTCCTTGAAAGAGAACTACGCATCTGATTTGCCGCAAATATTACTAGACACTAAACAGATAAAACAGGCATTTCTTAATATACTGAAGAACTCATTTGAATCAATGCCTGAAGGTGGTGAATTAAGCATAACAACAAGGCTTAAGGATGAAAATGTTGAGGTAATCATAAATGATACCGGATCGGGCATTAACAGGAGCGATATTCGAAGGGTATTTGATCCGTTTTATAGTACGAAGGTTAAAGGCACGGGTTTGGGCCTTGCCCTGACAATGAAAACTGTTGAGGGGCATGGAGGTGATATTAATTGTGAAAGCACGATTGCAAAGGGTACAACTATGATTATTAGTTTTCCGGTTGAAGGGTGCGGAGTGGAGATAATTGAATAACATAGCAAAACAGACGGTTTTAATTGTTGATGACCAGGAAAGTATAAGAGTTGCATTGTCAAGAATGCTTTCTAAAGAAGGCTACGAAGTCCTTTTGGCAGATGAGGGTGAAAAGGCGTTAGTCGTTTTGCGGGAAAAGAAAGTCAACGTAATGCTTTCAGATCTGAAAATGCCAAAAATGGATGGTTTGCAGCTGCTTAAGGCCTCAAAATTGGTCAAGCCTGAAGTAGAGGTAATATTGATTACTGCACACGGAACAATAGAGAAAGCTGTGGGAGCCATGAAAGACGGTGCTTACGATTTTATTACAAAGCCTTTCAAGAAAATAGTAATTGTCAATATGATTAAAAAGGCCTTGGAAAAACAGGCTCTTGTTGTAGAAAACAGAAATTTACATGAGCAGCTGGCGCATTCCGGACAATCTGGAATTATCGGACAGAGTGACGTAATGGGTGATGTGATAAAATTAGCTGAACAAGTTGCACCCAGTCAGGCGTCTGTTTTGATTCAGGGGGAAAATGGTACGGGAAAAGAGTCTATTGCATCCCTTATTCATAGAATAGGTGCAAGAAGTGATAAGCCCTTTATAAAGGTGAGTTGTGCTGCTTTGCCGGATACTCTACTTGAATCCGAACTCTTCGGTTATGAAAAAGGAGCATTTACTGGTGCCGTTAGCCAGAAAGAAGGACGTTTCGAGTTGGCCAATGAGGGGACGTTATTTCTAGATGAAATAGGGGAGATTACTCCATCCATTCAGGTCAAGCTGCTTCGAGTCTTGCAGGAAGGCGAATTTGAACGATTAGGAGGCACAAAAGTATTGAGAAGCAACGTACGTATTATTTCAGCAACAAATGTTAATCTTGAGAACGCTATTAAACAGAAAAGATTCAGAGAGGATTTATATTACCGATTAAACGTGATTACCATGAATATGCCCCCTTTAAGAGAGAGAAGAGAGGACATTCCTTTATTGATAAGCCATTTTCTTAAAATTTACCAGGAAAAGAATAATAAGGTAGTAGACGGGATTTCTGAGGATGTTCTGGATATTTTGACAGACTATCAATGGCCGGGAAATGTGCGTGAAATAAAAAATATAATCGAAAGGGCAGTGGTCTTAACGCAGGACAGGATAATTACACAAAAGGACCTTCCGGAGAACATCTCCAAGAAAAAGGCTGAGGAGAGAAAGTTAACTATACCATTTGGTATGCCACTTCGCGAGATTGAGAAAAAGATAATTATTGAAACTTTGAGGAGGTCAAAAGGTGATAAGGAAATTACCGCAAATTTGCTTGGTATTACGCCAAGAACTATTTATAGAAAGATGAATTCCCTGGAAGAGGATGAAAAGCAGGAGCAAGAAGAAGATGTTAATATAAATGGCTAGAGTTCTTTTTCTTTGTTATAAAAAATCAATAATTGTGCTTGACTGACACTTTTCCTGATATTGAAGTAAGCCTTTATGATTCCAATGGTTACGGCAACAACTGTGTATTTGAAAAATTAACATAATGTCAATTATAATGAATCCTGTATGTAACACAAAAGTCATAAATGCCTTTATAGCAATGGATGATAATGCATGGGC
>CAJXKT010000136.1 GCA_913055705.1 uncultured bacterium | reverse complement strand
GTACATGAGTATACCAGTCAAATCATTGTATGAGTTGGCTAGCCTGGGCAGGATTCCCTCTATCAAGTATGGTAGACGTGTCCTCTTTGATCTCAATGATATAGACAAGATGATGGAGAGTATGAAGCGAACTTGTAATAAGGAAGAGGAAATTGCTAATAAAATACTTGGAGGTGTTCATGGTAATTGATTATAATACGGCCGATAGCGTCATGCAGATACTATCAGGCTTCGGGAAAGGAGGTATAAATGTTTAAACGAAGCGGTATCTGGTGGACGTGTATTAGGCATAATGGCAAGAAGATCCAGAAAAGCCTTGAAACCTCTGATAGAAAGCTTGCACAAGCAATAGAGGCTAAAATTAGGACTGAGATCAAAGAGGAGAAATATTTTGATAAGCCTATCGGTCATAATAAGACTTTTAAACAATTGATTGAAAGGTTTATGAAGGAACATGCTCCGAAGGTGTCAATTAGTATGCAGGAAAGCTATGCCACATCATTAAAACACCTTGATCCTTTTTTTGGCTCATCAAACTTATTATCTATATCTCCTAAAATGTTAACTAGGTATAAGGTATTAAGGAGAGAAGAGGGCTCTGCACCTGGTAGTATCAACAAGGAATTGGCTATGCTTTCAAAGGCTTTCAGTCTTGCTGTCACGGAGTGGGAGTGGCTCAAAGAGAAACCTATTTCTCGGGTTCCAAGAGAGAAAGAAGATAACGAGAGAGACAGGTGGTTGTCTAAAGATGAGGAGACGATATTACTTGATAATTGTCCTGAGTGGCTTAGAGATATTCTAGTGTTTAACCTGAATACTGGCTTAAGGCAGGATGAATTGCTTTCTCTAGAATGGAACAGGGTAAATCTATTTCGTAAAACTATTCTCATTCAAAAAACTAAGAATGGTAAACCTAAGACAATTCCGCTTAACACGGTTGCATTGGATGTGCTTAATCGAAGGTTAAAGGTAAAAAGCATCAAGAATGATCTTGTCTTCTTTAACAAGAGCGGCAACAAGATTCATAATAGTAATCTTAGACTGTCTTTTTACCGTGTAATGAGAAAAGCAGGAATTAAGGATTTCAGGTGGCATGATCTTCGCCACACATTTGCCACTCGATTAGCACAAGCAGATGTAGATTTGTATAAGATATCCAAACTGCTCGGGCATAAGGATATTAAGATGACCCAACGTTACTCTCACCATTGCCCTGATAGTCTACGAGATGGAGTGGAAATCTTAGAATCTGACTACAATTTGACTACAATTGAAAGAAAGAAAGATAATATCGTCAGTTCTTAAACACTTATCTCTATGTAGTAAGGCAACTTAAGTTGATTAAACGATTTTTATATATCCTTACTTTTCAGGACAATACCCATCAAGGAAACCATTCCGACTAATTCACCGTCTTCCATAACCGGCGCCCAGGATACATTGAAGTTTGTAAGAAAGCGTGCGGCGTATGTAATCGGCATGCTTACGTCAACCGTCAATACCGGTTTAGCCATAATCTCATAGGCATGAACTTCATCCAGTCGTTTCCCTGCTGCGATAACCTTTGTGGCAATGTCCCTTAACGTAATCAGTCCAAACACATCTTCATCGTTCCTTGGTCTGACCAGTATAGTCTGAATGTTCTCCTCCTTCATGATATTCAAGGCGTCAGATACCTTGGTAATCCCGTGAATGTTTACGACATATGCATACATTATGTCTTTGACTCGTTGCACCATTTTTTTCTCCTTATTTTTCTAATGTGTTAAATATATTTTTTCTGAGCTGCTTTTTCGAAAGCCTCCATCTGGCTTTCTGTACCGATGACCCTGTCAACTGACCAGGAGAAAGCCATACCGCGTCCTTTTTCAAAATCACCTGCTTTGTAAATAGCGTCCATGATAGAGTTGGCATGGAAATCTTCTACGATGAACAGAAGGACGTCCCGCTGCTGTTCCATTTGTAAACCAAAAAAGCTTTTTTGCTCGCGTATGCCTTCTCCTCTGGCATTAAGGATTGTGACGCCTGTGGCGCCGGCATCTTTTGCCGAAGAGATAACATCATCCTGATGTTCCTGCTCCACCATTGCTATTATTACTTTAAAACGCATAAGCTTTTCCTCCAAAAAAAAATTAAAGAGATAAGAATAAATATTGATTCGCTTTGCTTCCCCGGACAAAAAACGCCGAGGACTTTAATCCACCAATAATAGACAATATCATGTCTTCATTAAGCTTTTCCTCCTGCCTCTATTTGCAATCCTTTCTGCTATTATTGCATAACCAAGTACCGTTATAATCGGGAACAGCGAAGCAAAAGCTATAAGTCCAAAGGCGTCGACGATAACAGAACGTCCCGGGACATTAGATGCCAGTCCTATTCCAAGTGCGGCAACCAGTGGAACAGTAACGGTGGATGTAGTAACTCCTCCCGAATCATAAGCCAGAGGAATAATCATCTTGGGTGCAAAGTATGTCTGGCAAATGACAATTATGTATCCTGCAATAATATACCAGTGAAGGGGAGTTCCGGTAACTATCCTGTGGCAACCGAGAGAGATACCAATAGCCACCCCAAGAGCCACTGCAAGACGGAGCCTCCAGGATGAAATAGCCCCTGTTGAGACTTCTTCCGCCTTAAGGGCTACCGCTATTAATGCCGGCTCCGCAATAGTAGTAGCAAAACCGATGGTGAATCCAAATATATATGTCCAGAAATAGAGTGAAGGATAAACAGTACCGGTTTTTTCAATCTCTTCAAGTAGAGAAGCGTCTCCTTTTGCAAGGAAATGAAAGTCTGTCAGTTGTCTGGACATTGCTTCTCCGAGAGGAAAAAGACCCTCTTCCAATCCGATCATAAATATGGCTAAGCCGATAAATACCAGTAAAAACCCATACACCAGCCTGCCGGGGTTATCAATCTTTGTTCTAATAACTACCAGTTGGAAGAACATGATCACCCCAATAATCGGGAGTACATCCTTGAATGTGCCAAGCAGTACATTTATTGAGTGGTAAAATAAATCCATTTTAAGTCCTTGTGAGTAGGAGCGAACCCGCCAAACTGCCGTCGGGCAGGCGGGCATTCGCCCTTACAATGCTAATTTAATAAATAATTATTCCGTACAGCATGACAAAAAACATAGGCGTCAAGCTTGCAAAGGCTATCAGTCCGAAACCATCTACAATTGGACTCCTCCCTCTTATACATGTAGCCAGGCCCACCCCAAGGGCAGCTACTAAAGGTACGGTGATAGTTGACGTCGTAATGCCCCCGGAGTCGTACGCTATTCCAACAATCTCTTTTGGGGCAAAAGTGGTAAGGATGATAATGAAAATGTATCCTATAATAATAAACCAGTGGATCGGCCAGCCCTTGACTATACGTAAAACTCCTACTGAAATGGCTGACCCTACCGAAAGAGCGACAGTTACACGAAGCCAGAATGCATAGCTTGCAATCGATTCGTTAGTATGAGGGATGGCATTTGCTTCAGCAGCAATCTCACCGGCTTTCTTAGCGACGGCAATCAATGCCGGTTCTGCTATCGTAGTGGAAAATCCGATAGCAAATCCAAAAATAAGCAGCCACCAGATATTTCCCTTGGTCGAGAATTGGAAGGCCATTTTCTCGCCAAGCGGAAACAAACCGATTTCCAGGCCTTGTATAAAGAGGAACAAGCCCACTAACACGAAAATCAATCCGGAAATAGTGGCGGCAAGGTCAGGGAAAGGCTGCTTAATTACAAAGAGTTGAAAGGCAGTAACAACAACCAGAAGTGGCAGTATATTTAAGAATACACCAGACAGATTCTTGACTAAATTTAGTAGAAATGAAATCATGGTATTATGTTGTAAGAAGTTAAAAGTGTCTAAAGTTTAGAGTGAGCCAAAGTTGTGGGAAAATATTTTCTCAACTTTAAGCACCAGAATTAATGCCATACCCCTGGTATTGGATGTTTGCAGTTACCGCATTTGTTGCCATTCAGTGAATACTGAAGAATTGTGTATCCCACTCTCTTTATGAGTACTTCCTTGCAGTCCGGACAGTAAGTGCTCTCGCCGGGATGTCCGGGTACGTTGCCGGTATATGCAAAGTTCAGGCCTGATTCTATTGCTATGTTTCTTGCCTTTTCAAGTGTCTTTGTCGGAGTAGGCGGCAGGTTCTTAATCTTGTATGTAGAGTGAAAACGTGAGAAGTGAACGGGTACATCAGGTCCAAGATTTTCGTATATCCATGAGCACATGTCATTAAGCTCTTTGTCGCTGTCATTAAGTGTTGGTATTACAAGCATAACAATTTCGAACCATATTCCGATTTCTTTCAGCGTAACAAGGGTTTCAAGGATAGGCTTTAACTCACCACTACATGTTTCTTTATAAAACTTTTCCGTAAATGCTTTAAAATCTATCTTGACTGCACTCAATTCCTTGCATAGTTCAACCAGAGGTTCTTTTTTAATATAACCATTAGAAATCATCACACTTCCAACACCCTCACGTTTTCCCACTCTTGCTGTATCATACATATATTCATAAAAGACCACAGGTTCGGAATATGTATAAGCGATAGTGTCACAGCTTTTCTCTTTTGCAAATCTTATTACTTCTTCAGGTGTGAGTTTGATGTTGTCTATCTGTTCGGGTCTGAATTGAGAAATCTGCCAGTTCTGACAAAACTTACATTCTATATTGCATCCTGCTGTTGCTATCGAATATGCCCTTGTACCCGGTAGATAGTGAAATAATGGTTTTTTCTCGATAGGGTCTGCATTCAGTGAACATACGCGTGAGTGAACAAGTGTATAGTATTTGCCATTGCGATTTTCTCTGACGCCGCAATAGCCTCGTTCCAGGTCTGCTACCTGACATGCCCTTGGGCATAGCTCGCATTCTACACGAATGTCCGGAAGTTTCTTGTAATACATCGCCTCTATTGCGGGAAATTCTTCTTCATCCATTCCGGAAGCATTGACCGCTGTTACAAAAGGTGTATAACCGGTGCAGAACGCACAAGTCCCGGCAATACCAGTCCTTAAAAATCCTCTTCTTGAAATCATTTTATTCACCTGTTCAAAAAGATTTAATCATGACATACCCAACAAACAATCCTTCGTCCATCTGGCCAGGCAGATACGGATGGTAACAGGTATATGCGTCTAAAAATAATTTTATTTTATTTGTAGTATATTGTCAAGCTGCATGTAGAGTTAAGGGTTTGTGT
>CAJXKT010000135.1 GCA_913055705.1 uncultured bacterium | reverse complement strand
TTACTGAGTCAAGTGAAGAGATGACATCAGAACTTAATGAACTCCAGAAAGAATTAACATCCGTAACAATAGCAAAGCTTGTCTTGGAAACGGATAAGGCCGGTTACACAAAGAATCTTATAGAAGCAAGACAAACGGTAGAAGAGTTGAGAAATCAGCTTGGTACAAATGATGGAGGTTCTATTATAGATGAAGTGGATGAAATCGAAGAGACATTGATTGAATCCTCTCATGAAACTACACATGAATCTACACATGAACCTGAAGTGAGCAGTGAGAAGATACTCTCAGGAAATGTCTGGGAGTAATATTCGTAACCTATCTCTTCATAAACCATCAGGAAATACAATATACGATTCGCTCAATGTAAAAGCCTACAACCTCTACTGATTTGTTTATGGATCAGGAGAGAGAATGATTTGAACGGTATAACTGTGCAGATGTAAAGTGCAGCCTGGCACAAAACCTGAGACAGATCAGTAAAAAAAAGGGGTTGCTAAAAGCCTTCTTCAACATGTAAAGCCTTTTCCTGGAATATACGACCTTACTTTATAAAGTTCGGGCTATTCCATAATATTTTCACCCTCCTGAAAACTGGAAAAATATAGTACTTTCCCAAAACAACATTCCTGTTAAAACACATCTATAACAGCATTTTATTGACACAAGGTCAGATTTTGTTATAATATTTCCAAATCTTTGGATATGTGCGTATACACGTAAAAGCAGAGAGTCTAACAAATAAGCGACTGAAATAGCAAGGCGACTAAAAAAGATTTATAATTTTCTGCAATGTCACAAATCTCACGACACATAACCACAAAAACAAAACAATAGATAAAGCAATGTCTATCAAAAAATCGAGGAGAGATTTCCTTAAAGAGGTAGCTACAATAGGCACTGGACTTTGCGCATCTTCTCTTCTCCTATCAAACAATAATATTCTCAGAACTCTCTATGCAAGAGAGGATATTTCATTAAAATCCAGAGTAATACTGGCAAAAGATAAAAGGTTCGTAAATGTTAATGGAATAGCAGATTCCATTTTAATCAGCCTGGCTATTGATAGCGCATTAATGAAAATTACTAGTTCGGCAAAACCGTTGGATGCATGGAGAAGCCTCTTTAACGAAGATGATGTAGTCGGCATAAAGCTTAATTGCCTGGCAGGGAAGAGGTTTTCACCTCATACTGAAATTGTAGAAGCTGTAATAAATGGTATAAAATCTGCCGGTGTGAAAGATAGTAACATAATAATATTCGAAAGATTTAATAGAGAGTTAGAAGATGCTGGATTCAACATTCGAGAACATGGCAGTGGCTTCAGGTGCTTTGGCACAGATGCACTTCCTTCCGGAGGATACGATCCACAACCACAAATTATCGGCAGTGTCGGAAGTTGTTTCAGCCAAATAGCCTCATCATTCTGCACAGCAATAGTAAATATACCTGTCCTGAAAGATCATGATCTTGCCGGAGTAACAATAGGAATGAAAAACTTCTACGGAATCATACACAATCCCAACAAGTATCACGATGGAAATTGTAACCCCTATGTTGCCGACCTTAACAGTCATCCGTACATAAAGGATAAATTAAGATTAATTATATGTGATGCTCTGAAGGCTCAATACAATGGAGGCCCGGCCTTTAAGCCTCAATGGGCCTGGGATTTCAGAGGAATTTTGATTAGCACGGATCCGGTTGCACTTGATCGTATCGGAGCGGACATTATCGAGAAAAAAAGAAGAGAGGTGAACATGCCATCTCTTAAAGATGCAGGAAGGGAACCAAAGTATATTAGAACTGCTGCGAATTTAGGACTGGGATTTGATGACCCCTCACTAATAGATGTTACTTCAATATAGAATAGTTGATAATTGAGTATCACTGATTTTCCAGCATAAATGTATTCTGATAGAAACAAGTGGGAAGATAATCCATAATCACACCTTGTTCAAACTGTCGGAGTAAGATGTATTTCGTAAGAAAAACAAATGGTGGGGGGATTTAAGTGATTATTCTTTAAATCCCCTTTTTTTATAGACAAAACCAAAAGGTAGAGTAGATGTTTAAGAACTTATTAGTTACCGGCGGGTGTGGTTTTATCGGCGCAAACTTTATCCGCTATCTCCTGGAGGATTCTGATTTCACAGGAAGAATAATAAACATAGACAAGCTGACTTATGCTGGAAATCCTGAGAACCTGAGTGGAATCGAAAGTTCCTTTCCAGATAGATATCTATTCGCTAAGATTGATATATGCAACAAGGATGAGGTTACAAAAATATTTGAAAATTACCAGATTGACAGCGTTTGTCATTTTGCCGCAGAATCTCACGTAGACAGGTCTATTGTCAGGCCTGACACTTTTATTCAAACAAACATAATTGGCACCTTTAACCTTTTAGAAGTTGCAAGAAATCACATGAACAACATCCAGCTTTTCCATCATATAAGCACGGATGAGGTTTTTGGCAGCCTGGGCAAAGAAGGTTATTTTACTGAAGATACGCCATATAAACCTAATAGCCCTTATGCTTCATCCAAGGCAGCTTCTGACCACCTGGTGAGAGCATATCACAAAACCTATGCCATGCCAATTACCATATCCAATTGCTCCAACAACTATGGGCCTTATCAGTTTCCTGAAAAGATGATACCCCTCATGATTCTCAACGCTTTTGACGGAAACCCTTTGCCTGTTTATGGAGATGGCCTGAATGTCAGGGACTGGCTTTATGTTAGAGACCACTGCACTGCAATCTGGATGATTATGAAGAAAGGTATTCGTGGTGAAACATACAATGTCGGCGGCAGTAATGAACTGGAAAACATAAAACTGGTGAAGATGATATGTGATATTCTAGATGAACACAAAAGATTGCCAGATAATCATCTAAGAAATGAATTGGTTACGTTTGTTACGGACAGACCCGGCCATGATAGAAGGTATGCAATAGATTTCAGCAAATTGAAATCTGCACTTGGCTGGTCACCTGAAGAATCATTTGAGTCAGGTATCAAGAAAACCATTCAATGGTACCTTGATAACTCAGATTGGATAGACCGGGTTAAAAGCGGCGAATACCTGTCCTGGGTTAAAGAACACTACGGATAAAATTCTCATTGACACGTAATAAGTGAAAAACTTACCTTGATTTGCATGGTAAGAATTAATTATATAAGGATAAGGACAGAGAAGATGTCTATAAAGTATATCAAAACAGATATTCCCGGGGTTATGCTGCTTGAACCAAAAGTATTTAAAGATTCCCGTGGTTTTTTCATGGAAACATTCCATCAGAATAAATATGCCGAAGTGGGTATAGACCATGCCTTTATACAGGACAACTATTCACATTCAACACAAGGGACTTTGAGGGGCCTTCACTACCAACTAAAACATCCTCAGGGAAAATTGATTTACGTTATTACAGGAGAAATCTTTGATGTTGCTGTTGATATACGGCAGGGATCCCCTACATTTGGCCAATGTGTGGGAGAATATCTCTCCGATCAAAACAAACGGCAGATTTTCATACCAGAAGGTTTTGCTCATGGCTTCTGTGTTACCAGTGAAACTGCAGATGTATTGTATAAGACTACAGATTTGTATAATCCGGATGATGAATATGGTGTTCTATGGTCTGACCCTGATATTGGAATTGATTGGCCTGTTGAAGTACCTATTGTGTCAGATAAGGACAAACAGTATCCTCGATTAAGAAATGCCATAGAGACACAACTACCAATTTATGAATAAATTTTATTGTCTTTAATACTATTGGTAATTTTGGTAAGTATATATCATGACGAAGTTTATAAATATTTTCCTCTCTTTATTAATTACTCACTTCATACTGACACAACTGGTAACAGCTTACGCAGAAGACACAAAAGATTCTACAGTTCCGAAGGAAAATACTCTAACCGGTAAGGTTTCAATCATACCTCTGAGTGGAATGATTGATGGTGGTATTTACAATTCTCTCACAAGAAGGGTTGAAATTGCGAAAGAACATGGCTCAAACCTCATAATTTTTGAGTTAGACACATATGGAGGCCAATTAGAACCTGCCTTCGAGATATCAGAGCATATCAGCAACATTAAGAATACGAAAACAATAGCATTCATTCCCACAAAGGCTATTTCTGCAGGTTCTCTGATAGCAATTTCATGCAATGAGATATACATGGCTCCACAGGCAGAATTAGGAGATTGTGAACCAATCGTTCCATCATCTGAAGGTGGTTACAAGACCGTAGGTGAGAAAATACAAACTGTACTGAGAACAAAATTCAGAAAGTTTGCAGAGAAAAACGGTTATCCTGTTCTGCTTGCAGAGGCAATGGTAACAAAAGAAATTGAAGTATACCGTGTAGTTACAGAAGAAAGACCTGATGGGTATTATATTACAGGTAGAGAACTAAAAGAAATGAACGACAAAGAAAAAAAGAAGCTTAAGTCCAAGAAGTTGATAATCGAAGAGGGAAAGCTTCTCACCATGTATGCAAAAGAAGCTTATGAATACCAATTTGCAAAAGAAATTGTAGAAGATCGTAATAGTTTATTAAAATTACTGAATTTAGAAAACGTTACACCTGATATATTAGAAACAAACTGGTCTGAAGAGATGGTAAGATTTCTAGGAAGAATTTCGCCTGTCTTGCTCGGCATTGGATTGGCCGCCTTATGGATGGAGTTCAAGAGCCCTGGTTTTGGGTTACCCGGAATAGTTGGAATTCTTTGTCTCGCAACTGTTTTCTTAAGCAAGCATCTTGTCGGGCTGGCAGAGACACCTGAAATTATCATATTTTTCATAGGTATCCTCCTGATAGCCGTAGAAATACTCTTTATACCCGGTTTTGGTATTGCAGGAATACCCGGGATTATTTTAATATTAATAGGCGCAATACTATCATTTCAGGATTTTACAATCCCGAGAACTCCTTATGATGTCGATCTATTAATAATGAATATTTTCACCGTAATGTGTAGTCTTATTGGAAGTGGGATTGCTATTTTCCTAATGTTTAAATTTATGCCGGGTATGCCATTTTTTAATCGTTTAGTATTAACAACTTCAGAGACCACTCAAAGCGGTTTTGTTATCCCATCTCAACCGGCGTGTGGAGGCGATTTAACCGGCGCAAAAGGCATGGCATTAACTGCTTTGCACCCTACAGGAAAAATCGAAGTAAACAATAACACACTCGATGTGGTCACTGATGGAGAATTTATTGA
>CAJXKT010000134.1 GCA_913055705.1 uncultured bacterium | reverse complement strand
GCATCGTTAATATCGAGAAGGAAACGAGACCTGACCAATCTTACGGTCTGGACTGAAGACGGCAAAAAGCTTGATAATTAATTGTGTACAAAAAAATGTAATATGAAAGATTTAATAACATAAATGAGAATTTTTATTATTTTTGGAGAATATGCTATCATTATGTTACGTACACCTCAAAAAAAACGATTAAACTCAGCTTTATTGATGCTCAGGTGCTGAAATACATAACGATTGTTCCAAAAAAGAAGGGTTATATGGCACTTATTCTATGAATGTGGCTAATGTCAATCAAATTTTCAACACTAAGTACTAAATCGGAACCTTTTTGTTCCATAAATTGTTGTAAGAGGTGATGAATGGAAGAGTCTGCCAAAAAAGAAGACAAAATAAAGGAATTTGAATCAGCCGCTCTGGAACACATTGATTCGCTCTTTAACGTTGGAATGAGGATGACGAGAAACAGGGAAGAGGCTGAGGACCTAGTACAGGAGACATATCTTAAGGTACATAGATTCTCACATACATTTAAAGAAGGTTCCAACCTGAAAGCATGGCTGTTCAAAATATTACGAAATACCTTCATTAATTCATTTAGAAAAAAGATAAGAGAGCCGAAAGAAGTTCATTATAACGAGGTTGAAGATTTCTACTTATTTCACAAAATAAAAAGCGATAGAGCAAGCGAAGATTATTCAAGTGGTGACTCCGCAGATGTTTATGAGTTTTTAGAAGATGAGGTGAAGAATGCGGTTGATAATTTGCCGATTGCTTTCAAGGAAGTTGTCTTATATTCGGATATTGAAGAGCTCAGCTACGGAGAAATATCAGAGATTATCGAATGTCCGATAGGGACGGTAAAATCGAGGTTATTCAGAGCAAGAAGATTATTGCAGAAATCATTATGGAACTATGCAAATGAAAGAGGTTATTTAAAAGAAAAACAGGGGGGACGGAAATAATATGACGACTTGTAATGAAGCGATTGAACAGCTCCACGAATTCTTAGATAACGAACTTGATGATGGCAACCACTCAACAATTAAGCAGCATATCGAAATGTGCCATAAATGTTGTGAGAAGTTTGAATTTGAGCAAAATCTGAAGAAAATTATTAAAGACAAAACTTTCCTCCACAAAACACCTCAACCTCTACTGCAAAGTATCACAAACCAGTTGGCAGACCTGAATGAAGAGCACAGCCAGCCGGAACCAATAGTTCCAGAGCCAAAGGCAAAATACCACACAGGCATCTTTGGGTTCTTTACATTAAGACCGGCATTTGTAACAATGGCAATATTGTTGCCTATAACAATTACCTGTCTTGCCGTTTACCTCGTTTTTCTCAGGCCAACAGGTTTTTCACCTATCATTCAGGTGGCCGCAGAACGCCACGATAGTTTCGTTAATGACAATATGCATCTTGATCTTGTAAGTTCAGATAGAAATGAGATAAGAAGACATTTTAAGAATTTACAACGATCGAATCTTGCTATAAATGTTCCGGAATGTAACGGTCGTGATACGAAGCTCCTGGGCTGCAAGAATTTCAGTTTCGCAGGGAGAAGGAGTGCTTACGTTGGATTAAGCGGCAATCATAATAAGATATCTCTGGAGATGGTAAATGGTTCAGACATGAATATAAACAAGCTGAATCATGAGATTTTCAATGGCAAGTCATACTACTTTGGAAGATACAAGGGATACAATGTAGTTTTATGGAGACAAGGCAAGACGCTGTATAGCATGACTTCAACGATGAACAGAAGAGACCTTATGCGTGTAGCCAGCGAATCCATACGTTCGTATGATAAATGATGTGTTATAAGTGTTTTCGTGTGGTAGCGACAGTTAATTCAGCCTTAACTCTTACTCGTGCGAATTAGTTCACTTTGTTTTAAACATGAGCACATGTCTTATCATATTCGCAAAGAGCCCGATTCCCGGCAAGGTCAAAACAAGACTCACCCCACATATTACTCCCACAAAAGCTGCTGAACTGTATGAAGCATTTATTGCCGATACAATAAGTACCGCACTTAAACTGAAATGCGAGAGGATTACTGTTGCATATTCACCAGGTTATGCTGAAAAGACATTCCAGAGACTATGCGGGCAGTCAGTAGATTATTTACCACAGAAAGGGCACAATCTTGGCGAAAGAATGAAAAATGCCTTCAAGCACTCTTTCGATAAAGGCTTCAAAAGAACCGTAATCATAGGTACAGACAGTCCTACTCTCCCTTTGTCTTACATAAGGGAAGCATTCGATGTATTAACAGAGGTTCCTGTTACAATAGGCCCTACTTTCGATGGAGGCTACTATCTTATCGGACTCTCAGCACAGGAAGATGCTCTCTTTGATAATATCGAATGGAGCACATCAAACGTATTCGGCCAGACCCTTGCAAGAATAAAGACTGCCAGCAAACAGTTGAGTATACTCCCTCCCTGGTATGATGTTGATACCCCGGATGGACTTGAATTCCTGCGGTCTCACCTTCTGTCAATGAAGATGAGTGGTAATGAAGATCTTCCCGAAAAAACCTTGCGATTTTTGAAGATTTAGATAGTTATGATTAAGACTGCAATATCCAGATATTATTTTACAAAGATTACCTTGTGTTTGCTGTTAACATTTCTCCTTCATACCGGGAATGTATGCTCCGAAACAAATAAATTTGAAGGGGAGGTGCTTAAGTACAATATCGGATTCTGGCTTTTCAAAAAGGTGGGGACTGCCACATTTAAATGTGAAAAAGACGGTGATAACCTGGTTGTAACGATTGACGCGCACACGGAAGGATTTCTTGGTAAGATTATTCATAGACACAACAACTATAGAACAACTATGGTAATTGATGATATCACTGACAGGCTTAAGCCAATCAATTCGTATGAAAAAAAAATTAAGAGGAAAAAAGAGCGGGTTATGGTTACTGACTACGATTACGAAAATAATATATGCAATTATAAGACATGGAGACGTGGAGTAGTTCACAAAGAAGGAAGCCTTGAACAGGAATCCGGAGTGTGCGATGACATGATATCAGTAACTTACAACTTCCGTAACGAAATATACGGTGAGGTGAAGGAAGGTTCCAGTTTCAATATTTCTACTGTGTATAAAGATAAATCTCCAAACTTTAGCGCTAATGTCCGTTCTGCTGAGGATTCGGATGAGCTATCTAAATGGCAAGATATTATTCCTGACATAAAATACGTGGTGGATGTAGCATTGGACCCTGAACTCCTTGACTCAAAGGAAGGCAAACTTGTCGTATTGCTTACGGATGATTTAATACCGGTTGGATATGTGGCAAAAGATGTTATCGGATTCGGTGATTTGTATGGCTTCCTGGAGGAAGATGTAAATTAAGGCTTTTGGTCTTCTAGTAGCGGGGATTCTGCAATTGCCCATTCAAGTCTTGACAGGATAAACAACCCGGCTCCGGTCCATATCAACTCCCTGAACCTTCTTAATATTCCAAATGTCAGGGCGATGCTTGCGCTTAGTTTCAGACTCACAAAAATTGCGATAATGCCTCCCTCCTGGCCGCCAACACTCCCGGGTATAAATGATGTAACACCTCTTGCAGCAGTTGAAAGTGATTCGATAATATAGACGGAAACTGTATCAACCGGTATGCCTAAGAGATAAAGAATCAAGAATACTTCTATCAGGCCTGCCATCCAGCCAAGAAAGCAATAAACAAAAGAGTAAAATGCCTTCCTTTTGTTATGACTGTAAAACTGGTATATATTTTTATCAAGCTCCATTAACCTCTCTTCCCTCTCCTCAATATAACGTATCCTTATCCTGAACATTCGTAACAGTTTCAATAAAAAAGCAAAGATACCCTGTCTCTGGATGAAGATAATGAATATTATTATAGGTATACCCAATAGTATAATTGCAATCGAACTTGTCAAATGAGAACCTGATACATTTAATTTAAGCAGAAGAAAGACGACTCCGATCATCACAAAGATTATCTGTGATATTATCAATATTGTTTTCGAAATGACAACAGAGGTCATTCCATCTACCATTGATATGTTATGTTTCTTCAGGAAATAAGCTTTCATTGGTTCTCCGGCAAAATTTGCGGATGGTACTATCCAGTTTACTGATTCACCGGCAAGTCTTATTAAGAAGAGGTCTTTAAGGCTTATATTTACTTTTGTAAATGCATATTTCCAGCCTATTGTATCAAGGGCAAAGACAAGAAAGTATGGTAAGGGTAGAAGTAGGATCTTCCACTTTAGAGTGCTGAGATGGTAATAAAGAGTTGAGGGGCCAACCTTGTAAATCAGCCAGAAAAGTATAGCACTGCCAACAACCAGCAATAATATTTTGAATTTCTGCTTATTTTTCACTAATCATTCTTGTTGTATAAGTATTTGACGAAGGGTAAGAGTTAATTTTGCTTTGTATACTACGTTTCTTTCTAAACGGCATTGCCCCTTTATTATTTTATGTCTTTTCTTGTATCCATGTTCTTTAGGATCTTATCTTTGTTTTTCGTGACATAATTGTGAATCCATTTTTTTTCTTGTTCTATATTTTCATCATATCTTATTAAAATAACAATAAAAAGACATGGTAAAAAATATTTTTCTCTATTTTCTCCTGTTTTTACCTCTTCCCAGTATAACTTTGTAATAAATTGTCTGCCCAACCATTCTATCAATTTTCCCGGTATAGATTTTCTGTTTAGTGATTTTCCTAATTTAATTAAATAATAAGTCCTTGCTATATCTATGTATTTATTACTTACAAACGTATTTGCCCAATCAATTACTCTGAAATTATGGTCTTGATCTACAAATACATTTTCAGGATGATAATCACCATGACATATTTCGTCTCTATTTATTATCTTCAAGTATTTCAGAATTACCTCTTTTTCAGGATCACATAACAAACTTGAACGCATGATCTTTTGTTTTAATTTGTTTGTATGGTTGGAGAAAGTTTCAATACTGATATTGCTTAGTCTCTTCTGGATTTGAGCGAATTTATGTACAATCTTGCGTGCATTCTTAAGATTTCTTGCAAGATGATCAGATAGCATTTCTCCATTTAGTTTTTCGTATACTATTCCCATTCTGTCTTTAACATTAATAACATCGTATACTTTTGGTACAATATTGGACATATCAGAAATATTTTTAGTTATAAGATATTCGTATTCTATGTCCTCCTCATTGACCGTAGAATAAAATAATTTTAATACTTTATTATCTTTATAATCAAATACCTCGGCAGTTCGTCCTATACC
>CAJXKT010000133.1 GCA_913055705.1 uncultured bacterium | reverse complement strand
CCTCATTTCTGCGCCTCAACTTCTTCAATGACCTCGGCACATCGGTTACACAGTGTTGGGTACTTTTCTATCTTGCCTACCTCTTTACGATAATTCCAGCATCTATCACATTTGTTACTATCTGAAACTTTTACCTTGATAAACAGCTTTTCAAACATCTCTCCTTTATTCGAAGAATCCAGAGGTTCTTCGCTTACACTTACATCTGAGACTATAAATATCATCGGGAATTCACTCTCGGACTCTCTTAGGAAATTAAGCATCTCAGCATCGTCAGTATAAAGGTCAACCGAGGCCTCAAGGGAGTTGCCTATATGCTTAGCTGCCCTCATTCCTTCCAACTCTCTTGCAACATCCGTCCTGATCTTGATAATCCTTTCCCACTTATCATTAAGCTCTTCATCTATATACTTTTCATTATTAACCGGCCAATCAGCCAGGTGCACAGATGGAATATTGTCATCGTCATGCGTCATCTCCAACCACACTTCCTCAGAGGTATATGCCAGGATTGGGGCAAGGAGTCTTACCAATACTGAATTTATCCTGTGAAGAACGGTCTGGGCCGCCCGTCTTTCAATAGAATCCTTTGAAAATGTATACAGCCTATCCTTCAGGATGTCCAGATAGAAGGAGCTCATCTCAACCGCACAGAAATTGTGAACAATATGATAAACACGGTGAAATTGATATGATTCGAAAGCAGATGTTATAACAGTTATGAGTTCTTCCGTCTTGTGCAGTGCCCACCGGTCAATCTCCAACAACTGCGTGTACTCTACAGAATCCTTGCCCAGATCAAAGTCGAATAGATTACCAAGAATATACCTGAATGTATTTCTTATACGTCTGTAGGAATCTGATAATTTTGCAATGATAGCGGCAGAAGTGTTCATCTCGTTCCTGTATTCCATGGAAGATGTCCACAGCCTAACGATATCCCCTCCCATGTCCTTCAGGGCGTCACCAACCGATACAAAATTGCCAAGCGATTTAGACATCTTCTTGCCATGTTCGTCTACTACAAAACCGTGCGTAATTACTGTTTTAAATGGGGCACACCCCCATGCCGCAACAGAAGGAAGCAGAGATAGCTGAAACCAGCCTCGATGCTGGTCGCTTCCTTCAAGGTATATATCCGCCGGGAAAGTTAATTCCTCCCGTTTGTTCAAGACAGAATTATGACTGGAACCTGATTCGAACCATACGTCAAAGATGTCGTTCTCCTTTTCAAAGTCAGAAGAGCTGCACTTCGGACATTTTGTGCCGTCCGGCAGGAACTCCTTCGTATCTTTATAAAACCAGCTATCTGCACCATGCTGCAGGAACATATCACGCACATGGTTCACAACCTTCACGTCCAGGAGTGATTCCTTGCAATTGTTACAATAGAAAGCAGGTATCGGCACACCCCATGAACGTTGTCTGGAGATACACCAATCCGGGCGCTCCTTTATCATATTTGATAATCTGACTTCTCCCCATTGCGGTACCCATTCTGTTTTCTCTATTTCGGCTAAGGCATTTTTCCTGAGATCCTGATGATCCATGTTTACAAACCACTGTTCAGTTGCCCGAAAGATAACCGGCTTCCTGCAACGCCAGCAATGAGGATAAGAGTGGCTTATTTTCTCCATACGCAATAAAAGACCCAACTCATCGAGTTTGTCTGTTATTGATTTGTTTGCATCATATATATTCTGCCCGGCAAAATCCCCCGCCTCTTCTGTAAATACTCCGATTGCATCAACCGGACTCACAATCGGCATACCATACCTTAAACCGGTCTGGTAATCATCCTGGCCATGGCCGGGGGCAGTATGTACACACCCTGTTCCGTCCGTAAGAGTAACGTAATTTGCCAGAACTACAGATCCTTCCCGCTTCATAATAGTATGCTGATATTTCAAGCCTTCCAGGGAACTGCCTTTGACCGTACCCATACGTTCGTAATTCTCTATTTCAAGCCGGTCCATGACAGAATCCACTAAATCTTCAGCCAGTATTGAAACCTGCTTCTTTTGTGTCTTTGGATTTATATATCTTACTGCCGTGTATTGATATTCAGGATGCAACACGATTGCAAGGTTTCCCGGCAACGTCCATGGAGTAGTAGTCCATATCAGCATATAAACATCTTCATCATGGAGTCCTTCAAATTTATCTTTTGTATTATCTATCAGTTTAAAGTTGACGTAAATTGAAGGGCTGGTTTGATCGTGGTATTCCAATTCTGCCTCAGCAAGCGCAGTCTCACAACGCATACACCAATGTATGGGCTTCAGACTTCTGTAGACATATCCTTTTTCAACAAGTTTCCCGAATACCTCAATAATGCCTGCTTCGTATTGAGGTGTGAAGGTTAGATACGAGGATTCCCAATCACCCGATACACCCAATGCCTTAAATTGCTTCATCTGTACCTTTACGAATTTTTCAGCATATTTTTTGCACTTCTTGCGAATCTCAACAGTTCCCATCTCTTTTGCCTTTGAACCCAGCTCCTGCATTACCCTGTGTTCAATGGGCAGACCATGGCAGTCCCAGCCCGGTATATACGGGGCATCATACCCCCTCATGGTATAAAACCGAACAATCATGTCTTTCAATATTTTGTTTAATCCGGTTCCTATATGGAGGTCTCCTGTAGGGTATGGAGGCCCATCATGTAGAATGAATTTCTTCCCACCTGCCCTTGCCTTTCGTATTTGAGCGTACAGGCCATCTTTTTCCCACTTTTTAAGAAATTCAGGTTCCCTTTGTACAAGGTTTCCCTTCATGGAAAATTTTGTCTTTGGTAAATTGATAGTATCTTTATAACTCATTTTCTAAACCAACCTGTGTAAATCCTCTTCTGTAATGTTTCTTATAAACAGCTCTTTGTCTCTTGACGTTTCTCCGGATATTATTTGAACATCTGAATTCTTGATGCCCAGCAATTTTGCAAACAGTTTGATTACGGCCTTGTTTGCCTTCCCCTTTTCGGGTGCTACAGTAACTGCAATCTTTATCTGGTCGGCATATTCCCCTACCACCCAGTCTTTGCTGGAATTTGGCTGCACCTTAACAGATACAACTATTCCGTCTTCCATTTCTCTTGTCTTAATCATGATAATCTGCGTTCAATATAAATCAGATTCCTTCAAACACTGCCGATCCAATACGAACTAAATTTGCGCCTTCTTCTATTGCAACTTCAAAATCCTGAGTCATTCCCATGGATAGAATATTCATCTCGACATTTTGAATGTTTTCGTCTCTGATTCTCTCACTCAATTCACGCAGTTCCTTAAACATAGGCCTGCATGTTTCAGGATCATCAACAATGGGCATCATCGTCATTAAACCTTCTACTTTAATACTTTCAAGATTATTTATTTCGCACAAAAAAGGAATAGTCTCTTCGGGCGAAAGGCCGTACTTGGTTTCCTCACCGCTTATATTAACCTCTACTAATATCCTCGTATTCTTACCGAGCTTTTCAGATTCCTTGTTTATCTCCTTTGCGAGAGTAACACTTTCCACAGAATGTATCAAATCAAAGATACTGACTGCCTTCTTAACCTTATTTCGCTGAAGGTGGCCAAACATATGCCACCTTAAATCCAGATCATTCAGCCCTTCTTTTTTTCTCTCAGTAGCCTGTAATTGATTCTCACCTATACATGGAACACCCAATTCAGATAATATTCTTATAACGTCTGCATCTACGTACTTTGTTGAGATTACTAATTCAACTGATTCCTGGTTGTATATGGAACGCGAACAGGCCGATTCTATGCGCTCTTGTAACTCTGATAAGTTTCTCTCTATAATCTTATAATTGTTGGTTTCCATATTATAGATTGTTCTGTTTGACGCAGCCTGCCCGAACGGCAGGCTGAGGTAGGAAACGACATAGAATCTTAATATGCTATTGAAAATGTATCAAACTCGCCCGTTACATCTCCCCAATTTTCTTCAACATTTTTGACCATTGCCCCCGGTGGTCCTTTCCGGCACCATTTTAAAACCTGTTCAACATTATCTCTCTCACCTTCAAAAACTGCTTCAACATTTCCATCCCAACAATTTTTCACCCAGCCGCTTAAACCCAATGAGCATGCCTCTTCCCTTGCACTGACCCTGAAAAAGACCCCTTGGACTCGCCCCTCGATAACGACATGTAATCTTGCCTTTTCCATCCTTATTAAAAAAGTAAGGGCGTATTACAATCCCCGCCTGCCCGCCAGTTTGTTAGGCGGTGGCAAACAGCGCCATGGACTTTACGTCCCCTGCTTTGCAATATTATGAAATTCCAGTTAATGGAGTGTTATTGAGATATGATAAATAAAACTCTTTTACGGAGTATTTCTTTTACATTATGTCATCCGGGCAAAACCCTTAAACATTTCTAAAGAGAAACAGTGATTCGAGGCTTATTCTGCATAAATATGGTCACTATCTCCAGCAGTAGGAAGTTTATGCATACCCATAAATGTAAATAAGACTATGGGGAAAGCGATCAATAGTACTATCGAGAGTAAAATAGGAGCAAAGGTCTTCTTTATCTTTGTTTTGGGCAAAATCATCGGTAAGTGCAAATACGATAGATAAACAAGCCAGCTGATTAAAGACCATGTCTCTTTAGGGTCCCATCCCCAATACGTACCCCATGCTCCCTTTGCCCATATCGAACCTGTAATTAAACCGACAGTTAGAAATGGGAAGCCTATGGTGACGGAAATATAGGCTAATTTATCAAAGGTTACGTCCTTTCTTAATTGACTTTCAGAACCGGACATAACTATTTCCTGGGCTCTTCCACGATATATTGCTCTATATATTAAATAAACTATAGCAGAGGTGAATGATATACTAAGAGCGGAATAAGATACGAAATAGTTTATTACGTGCACAACCAGCCAGTTACTCTGAAGTGCCGGAGGTAATTCTTTAATAGTGCTGTCCGTATGCATTGCAGAGTATAACATCCAGCCAGCCAAGAGAGACTGCAGTGCACCAACAATACCCAGACGAGATTCATGTACACGGGCAATAAATATCGTAACAAGCTCCATAATCAGGTACACACCGGCAATAGTAAAGGCAAAAAACACAAAAGATTCGTATTTATCAGACATCGGAGCATGATTTGCTTCAAACCATCTTGTAAGTACCAGTATTGTATTTAATACAAAGGCGCCCGTAAATACACCGAAAGCAATCCAACGTAAGGTTTTCGCCCTCCATACTTCTCTGACAACGTATGCTACAATAGCGGCAATATAAACATAAAAAGCAATATTCTGCGTGAATTTCATGAGT
>CAJXKT010000132.1 GCA_913055705.1 uncultured bacterium | reverse complement strand
GGGAAATCGGAGCGGACTTTATAATAACGGGTGAAGTCCTTGGCCAGCGTCCAATGTCACAGAGAAAAGAGGCGATGAAGACAATTGACAAAGAAGCAGACTTAACGGGGCTGTATTAAGACCACTCTGCGCAAAACATCTTGAACCAACCATTCCTGAAAAGACAGGCCTGGTCAACAGGGATGAATTGCTGGAGATAAAGGGCCGTTCACGAAAGGACCAGATACAACTCGCTGATATTTTTCAGATGACGGATTATCCGTGCGCATCCGGAGGCTGCCTCCTCACTGATCCTGAATTTGCAAACAGGATTAAAGATTCATTTAATCACGGAGACTCCGACCTGAACAATGTCAAATTGTTAAAGGCAGGAAGACATTTTCGTCTTGATGACAAAACTAAAGTCGTTGTCAGCCGGAGGGAAGAGGAAAATGTCTCCTTAGAAAATCTGGCGACAGACCATGATTTCCTGCTGGAATTAAAGGATATCCCCGGGCCGTTAGCAATAATCAGGGGCGAAATTAATGATGAAAAGCTGAAGATCGCTGCACAGCTGACAGCAAGAAGCAGTAAAGCGAAATCTGATCCATCCGCTGACGTAATAATATCAAAGGCCCAACCGGGTTCCATGCAAAGAATCCTGAGCGTTCCTCCAATCGATCCGGAAAAGGCGAAAGAGTTAATGATAAAAAAAAAGAATCCTAAAAAAGAAAAAGAAGCGGTACGTTCTAAAGACACGGTATAGTATTTAATTTTATCAGGAAGGAATGCTATTTGAAATTTACCAAAATGCAGGGAATTGGAAACGACTACGTATATGTCAACTGCTTTGAAGAGGACGTAGCAAATCCGTCAAAACTGGCAATTGCAATAAGTGACAGGCATTTTGGTGTTGGAAGCGACGGCTTAATACTCATAATGCCCTCACAGGTTGCTGCTGATGCCAGGATGCGTATTTTTAATGCAGATGGCAGCGAAGCACAGATGTGCGGCAACGGTATAAGGTGTGTAGCCAAATATTTATATGAATCGGGATTAAAGAGAAGCGACAGAATGACGATTGAAACATCTGCAGGGTTGAAGGCAATAGAGTTGACCGTTTCAAACAACAATGTTTCTCAGGTGAAGGTGGAAATGGGAACTCCCCGGTTGTTTAGAAACGAAATACCAATGTCAGGCGAAAACATACAGGTAATAAATGAACCGCTCCAGGTAGGCGGTGAAACTTTAAATATCACGTGTGTTTCTATTGGCAACCCTCACTGCATAACCTTTGTTGATGATGTTGCCTCGGTACAGTTAGACGTTGTTGGCAAAGCAATTGAAAATCATGAGCTTTTTCCTGAAAGAATAAATGCCCATTTTGTACAGCAAGTGTCCAAAAACAAAATTAAAATGCGCACCTGGGAAAGAGGTTCGGGTGAAACATTAGCCTGCGGAACGGGAGCTGTTGCTGCCGGCGTTGCATGTGTTTTGAATAAACTAACCGAAAGAGTTGTATATGCTCAGCTTCCAGGCGGGGAGTTAAAGGTTGAATGGACAGAGGATAACAAAACCTACATGACCGGTCCTGCAGAGTTTGTCTTTACCGGAGAGTGGGATGAAAAAAATAATACTGCCTCTTAAACAAAGAAACTCGCTACATATTACACATCGAGATTTTTGACATCCAGCGCATGAGTTTCTATATATTCGCGTCTTCGCTGTACATCCTTGCCGGATAATATAGTGAATGTCTCATCTGCCTTTATAGCATCTTCAATTTTTACCCTAAGCATTGTTCGTGATTCAGGATCCATTGTCGTCACCGCCAGCTCCTCTGCGTTCATCTCTCCAAGGCCCTTATACCGCTGGATATCGAGGCCTTTCTTCCCGGCTTCCTTTATCTTTGGTAAAAGCTCGCTTAATGAGTATATATCCTGCGTGATATCTTCATATATCAGATTTGCCTTGGGGGGGTTACCGTTTTCTGATCCTTTAAAGAAGTCTTCTGCGCTAAATCCCTCTTTTTCTATCATTTTAACTGTATTTTCTATTTCCCTGCTTTCTGAAAACTCCAGCCTCTCAATGGTATCTTTGCCGACCTCACCCTTCGCTACATCCGCATCCTCCACCTCAACATCTTTTCCTTTTACCTTCTGCTGCTGTTTTATTAAATCATTTAATTCCTCGTCGGAATATAAGTATTTTTCCTGTCCATCACAAACGGCTTTAAACATGGGATAATTTCCATTACGTTTTTTCCCCAGATATTCTTGAAATGATATACCTATTTTACTCTGCTGCTTTTTCTTTGTAAAATGCCACTCATATTCTTCCATTTTTTCCAGTAAGTCCAGGAATTTCCTTAATTTTTCTCCTGATAGTTTTACAGGCTCTTTTCTGCATGTTTCGACGACTGCGTCATCTGTACCCATGTTGATCAGAGACTCCTGCAATTCTTTATCGTCAAAGACATACTCCTGTTTCTGTTTCTGTTTCTGTTTCTTTTTCTTCTTAACTTTATAAAGCGGCGGCTGTGCTATAAAAATATTCCCTCTGTCAATTAATTCCGGCATTTGTCTGAAGAAAAACGTTAACAGGAGGGTTCTAATGTGTGCGCCATCAACATCTGCATCGGTCATTATAACTATCTTGCCATATCTTAATTTCTCCGGATCAAATTCTTCCTGCCCTATACCTGTGCCAATAGCACTTATAAGCGTTCTAATCTCCTCGTTGTTAAGCATTTTTTCGACTCTTGCTTTTTCTACATTCAGTATTACACCTTTCAGCGGTAAAATCGCCTGATTTCTTCTGTCTCTGCCCTGCTTAGCCGTTCCGCCGGCAGATATTCCTTCTACTATAAATAATTCCGTAGTTTCTACATCATCACTGGAACAATCTGCAAGTTTCCCCGGTAAATCTCCTCCTGTTAGAGCGCCCTTCCTTCTCGTCAGCTCTCTTGCTTTCCTGGCCGCCTCCCGCGCTCTGGAGGCCTCTAACGCTTTGTTTACTATCGCCTTGGCAGACTTAGGATTTTCCTCACAATATGTGTTCAAGTGCACATTTGCCAATGCTTCCACCAGGCCCTGAACTTCTCTATTTCCCAGCTTCGTCTTCGTCTGTCCTTCGAATTGCGGCTCCGGAACTTTTACGCTGATAATTGCCGTAAGCCCTTCCCTGTAGTCATCTCCTGTGGGTGCTTTATCGTCTTTAAACAGTTTGGAGTTCTTCGCATATGCATTCCATGTTCTTGTAAGCGCCGTCTTGAAACCGCTCAGATGCGTACCTCCCTCTATTGTATTTATATTATTGGCAAAGGAAAAAACCTTTTCATTATAACCGTCGTTATATTGCATTGCGCACTCCACCGTTACACCCTTTTCATTACCTTCAAAGTGTATAACATCTTTGTGTATCAGCTCTTTTCCCTTATTTAATTCCTCCACAAATATCTTTAATCCCCCATCATACTTAAACTGTTCTTTAACATCAGTCCTTTCATCGATAATAGTAATACAAAGGCCCTTATTAAGAAACGCAAGTTCTCTAACCCTCTTTTTCACTACATCAAAAGAGATCTCTACTTCCTCGAATATAGCATGGTCCGGCTTAAAAACAATCTTCGTCCCCCTCTTCTTTGTTGCACCCCTTTCTTCAAGTCCTGTTGTTGGTAGGCCCGCTTCGTAACGTTGTACGTACATACAACCATCTCTTCTTACCTCTACCTCCAACCACTCACTGAGTGCATTTACTACAGAAACTCCCACACCATGTAAACCTCCTGAAACCTTGTAGCTCTTACTCTCAAACTTACCACCGGCATGCAGTGTGGTCATCACCACCTCCAGTGCCGGTTTCTTCATCTCTTCGTGTTCGTCTATCGGAATGCCTCTTCCATCATCCAGCACCATAACACTTCCATCAATGTTTAATTTAACTGTAATGTTTTCGCAATGTCCGCCCATCGCCTCATCGACGCTATTCCCTACTACCTCCTCTATTAGGTGGTGCAAGCCCTTCTGCGATGTGTCTCCAATGTACATAGCAGGTCTTTTTCTGACCGCCTCTATGCCGCCTAAAACTTTTATAGACGTTGCATCATATTTTTCTGCTTCGCTCATTATATTAAAACTCCAGTATTTTTTCTAAAAGACACCTATCCGAAACTTTATCTCTGAGATGTGTCCTCTCTTAAATTCATTCTGCATGGATGCCAGCAGTTCCTCTTTTTTGAAAGTAGAAACATGGTGTAACCACGTCGCTGAGTCCACCTCTACATAAAGAACCCCGCTTTTTACCATTTTTACTTCTGTGTGACTTGATATGTCTTCTCCTACAGCCTTTCTCCATTTTTCTCTCAGGCTTTTATTTCTACTTCTTGCCCTTTTAACAGAGGTCACGGTGTCCTGCAGCATATCGCCCAGTTTTTTTTCCGCTGTTTTGTTTCTTCCAAACTGCCCCCTCATGTTGTACTCTCTTCTCCTAAATTCATAGGCATGATCACGTAAGTACACCCTCCTCCAGCTTTAAATACACCTGCGGTTCCAGGATCCTTCATATCCAGCTTGACATCCTCTGTATTAACATTCTTAAGGAAATCCAGCACAAAATCCGGGTTTAACCCTATTTCCAACTCATCACCGGAATATTCTACCGGTACAACGGTCTTTGCCTCGCCTACATCCGGCGATGTACAACTTATCTCCAGTGTTTTACCGGCAAACTTAAACTTCAACAGTTTATACTCATCCGTTGTCATAATAGATCCCCTGCGAATGGCAGTAGTAAATTCGTTTTTATTAAGAGTGGCATGCTTGTTAAGATTAGATGGAATTACTTCCTCATACTTTGGATATTGTCCCTCCAACAATTGTGAACACAGCGTTGCGTTTTCTGTTTTTACAAGTATACGCTTCTCTTCTACTCTCAGCTTTACAGTACCTTCCTGTTCACTTATTATTCTGAGTATCTGTGATACGCCCTTTATAGGAATTATACAGCTTCCTTTAATACCTTCAGGATTATCTATCTTTTTCTTCACCTCCGCTAGTCTTCGTCCATCATTTGCAACCATTTTTATATGTTTTCCGCTTATATCCAAAAATACACCGTTGGTACCGTATCTTGTCTTGTCGCCTAATATAATAAAAGATGTTTTCTTTATCATTTCTGTCAATATATCTTTGTCTATCTCTATATATTCTTCATTTACAAACTCGGGTATCGTCGGAAATTCTTCCGGATCCAAACATAGAATTTTAAAATAGCTGTTTTTCCCCTCTATTACACATTTCTTGTCTTCTTCTGTTATTTCTATGTCATCTTC
>CAJXKT010000131.1 GCA_913055705.1 uncultured bacterium | reverse complement strand
GGCAATAGCACATTATCCTGAAATTGAAAAAGAAGTCAAATTAGCCTTACAAGAGTGCGGACGACACCTATCTACATTTATTAAGAGAAAAAGAAAGGCGGCTGATGAATTCAAGAAGAAATCATATATAAAAAAATACATACCGCACATAGGAGTAGCACTAAAGGAAATATTAAGCCTGAACGACAGGCAGGAGAAAAAAATAGTCAATAACCTGACAGATATCCTTGAAAGGAGTAGATCATGACAAAAACATTAAAGAAAATAGAAGAATCTGCTTCCACCATTCACAGCAAGATCACCAAGAAACAAAAACCCAGTATGTCTTTTCCAATTCGTTCATTAAGCAATGTCAAATACATTCCAAAGAGAGGTTTTTTAGAACTTATCGGGCAGAAAAAATCCCGTACTTTAACGGTGAATACCGTAAAGACATTTGCCCAGACACTGAGAGTGATGTCCCTTTCCAAGGAACTCATTGAAAAAGATGATATAGCCACAAAGAGAGAGGCTTATTATGTATCTAAGAATTGGGACGAAGCGCGTTTTGAAGAACAACCTGAATCAGATACCGTAATAGATGATGTCGAAGCAATGTTTGAGGTCAACAGAGAACAATTGGGTTTTATCCCGGAAGAGAAGGGAGGAGATGTCGCCGGAAAGTTAGTAGTAATAGATAAAGATCAGGAAACCGGGAAACAGCTCAAGATTGATTGCACCAAGTTCGGTTCAGGCGCATACTCTATTCCCATTTCAACCGAACACCTTAAATTCGAAACCAACGCAAAGTTTGTACTGGTAATAGAGACTGCCGGAATGTTCCAAAGACTTGTAAAACACAATTACTGGAAGAAGGCAAACTGCATATTAATCTCTATGGGAGGAGTGCCAACCAGGGCATGCAGAAGATTTATCAGGCGTTTGTCAGAGGGGAAAAAGATCCCTGTTTATGTCTTTGTTGATGGAGACCCTTATGGTATCAGCAACATATACAGAACCCTTAAGGTAGGATCAGGAAATGCGGCACACATAAACCAGTATTTCTGCGTTCCAAATGCACGATACCTTGGCATAACACCACAGGATATCATTGACTATAAACTCCCAACTCATCCATTAAAGGACGTAGATATCAAGAGAGCAAAAGACGCCTTGAAAAACGACCCGTTTATAAAACAGTATAAGGAGTGGCAGAAGGCAATTAACCAGCTGTTAAAGATGGGCGTGAGAGCAGAACAGCAGGCACTGGCAAAGCATGGATTAAACTATGTAATTGAGAAATATCTTCCTCAAAAGCTAAAGAAGGCAAACAGTTTTTTACCTTAAACAATAATTCTTAAGGCACACTTACCATTTGACCTTGGGTGCATCTCCCCAGAGTAACTCCAGGTCATAATAGCTTCGCATTTCTTTGTCAAAGAGATGCACTATGACATCGCCATAGTCAATGAGTATCCATTTTGCTTCCCGGTATCCTTCTATTCCAAATTTCTTGATTGAAAGCTTCTTCAACTCTTTTTCTACTTCATCGGCTATGGTATAAAGTTGCCGTTCATTGATTCCTGTACAAATTACGAAATATCTTGTAACAGACGTAAGCTTGCTGATATCAAGTATAATTATATTCTGCGCCTTCTTCTTATCAGCGATTTTTGCACACTCAACCGCAACTCCTTTTGAATCTATCGTATTGACACCTCCGAAATGCTTAACACTATGAACTGGCTCCTTTACTGCTAGCTAAGTCACGCCTAAGGCGGATCTACGACTTGCCCGCCAGAATGACGAAGTCGGACGGTCAGATTGAACCGGCATATTATGACGCAACCTGTCCAACATACAGTACAGTCCCACCTTACTCAATACTGGGCAACCGGTGCTTAACTCTATGCATCATCCTCATCTTCGTATTGTCCCTCTATCGACCTAAGCTCCAACAGGCTAGTACCACAGTAGTGACAAAACTTTGCATATTTTGGATTTGCGGCCAAACAATCTTCACATCTCTGATACAGTAAGGTACCGCAAAGCGTGCAAAAGTTTGCCCCTTTCACGTGATGATTATATTCACAGCTTGAGTTAGGACAGACCGAAAAACTACTCTTGTTTGTTTCTTCATTCATTTTTGACATAATATGTTATAGTCAAAGAACTATCCTTCGACTCCGCTCAAGATAACGTCACACTGAGCGGAGTCGAAGTGTTATCAACATTGAATTTCCCAGTCATTTAATTAAGATGTAATAAAGCTCCAATTTTTGGTGAAAACTTCACTATAAGCCCGGCAAATACAACTGAAACAATTGACATTAACTTAATAAGAATGTTCAGCGACGGGCCGGATGTATCCTTGAAAGGATCTCCCACAGTGTCACCAACGACAGCTGCTTTATGAGCGTCAGAACCCTTACCGCCATGCTGTCCTGTTTCTATGTATTTTTTTGCATTGTCCCAGGCACCACCTGCATTTGCCATAAAGATGGCTAGGAGAAAACCTGTTGATAATCCACCGACCAGCAATCCCATACTTCCGGGAACACCTAAAATCAGGCCGACAACTATAGGAATAAATATTGCCAGGAATGATGGAAGCAGCATTTCCTTCTGAGCACCCTTTGTGCTTATGGATACACACGCTGCATAATCAGGCTTGCCTGTCCCATCCATTATACCCGTTATTTCCCTGAACTGCCTTCTTACTTCTTCTACCATCTTTCCCGCTGCCCTACCGACAGCCTTCATAGTCAAAGCACAAAATACAAATGACACCATAGAACCAATAAAAATACCTACAAGAACTTTAGGGTTCATCAGTGTAATATTGTAATAATCCATTAAGTCAGCTATTTGAAGTCCTGTAGTTTCCACTGTACGACCAGCTATTTGAACAGCATGAATACCTGTCCTTTCCAAACCTATCTTAACTTCCTCTACAAATACTGCTAATAATGCCATAGCTGTCAAGGCAGCAGATCCAATGGCAAAACCCTTACCCGTAGCGGCTGTCGTGTTTCCAAGAGAATCAAGGGCATCTGTTCTTTCTCTGACTATTGGCTTCTGTTCACTCATCTCGGCATTACCACCGGCATTATCTGCAATAGGACCATAAGCATCGGTTGCCAGTGTTATCCCAAGCGTTGACAACATACCTACTGCGGCAATAGCTATACCATAGAGCCCCAAAGCAGTACTCGAAAATCCACCGGCAAACATAAAACTTAACATAATGGCAACAGCAATGGTGGTTACAGGAATTATGGTTGACAGCATACCTGTAGCAACACCATCAATAATGAGAGTAGCAGAACCTGTCTTCGCTTGATCGGCAATGCCTTTTGTCGGACCATGATCGGCGGATGTAAAGAATTCTGTTCCTTTGCCTATTATTATACCGGCAATTAAACCCGTAACTATCGAGCCCCAAATCCCAAAATGTCCGGGAAGCAAAAACTTTATAACAACTGCAGACAGTATCACTATTAAGATTGAGCTGACGTTTACACCCTTTGCTAAAGATTTCAAAAGTTCCTTTTGCGATGCCCCTTCTTTGGTTTTTACAAGTCGGATACCTAATATAGATAGAATGGTTCCAATACCTGCGATGCACATCGGTAACACAAGTCCTGCAATGCCTAATCCACAAGCAATACCCAATGCGGCACTGGCAAGTATTGAGGCATAATATGATTCATACAAGTCAGCGCCCATCCCGGCCACGTCACCAACATTGTCACCAACATTATCAGCAATAGTTGCAGGGTTCCTGGGATCATCTTCGGGAATACCAGCTTCAACCTTTCCTACAAGGTCAGCGCCCACATCTGCGGCCTTTGTGAAAATACCTCCTCCTACCCTTGCAAAGAGAGCTTGGAAACTTGCGCCCATACCAAAACAGGGAAGTATTACGGCCATCTCAGTAAGAGAAATATCTGTAAACTTTCGAAGTACAAAGAACCAAACAGACACATCTAAAAGACCCAGTCCGACAACAATTAAACCCATTACTGCACCACTTCTAAAGGCTATCTTCAAACCCTGATCCAATGACTTCTTTGCCCCTTCTGTTGTCCTTGCGCTTGCATTTGTTGCCATCTTCATTCCCAGGTATCCTGCAAGCCCAGACAAGAATCCGCTTGTCAGAAAGGCAAATGGTACAAACCCGGATTGAATCTTTAATCCAAAAGAGAGTATTAAGAGTGCAATGAATACAAATATAAAAAATATGGCGACAACCTTGTATTGCTGCTTCAAATAGGCAAAAGCCCCCTCTCGAACATGCCCGGCAATCTCAACCATCTTTTTGTCACCCTCAGGGTAACCCATCACTTCTTTATAGAATTTGCGAACAAAGAACAGTGCGAAAACTGCACCGAGCGGAGCAAGCCACCAGAGCCTGGGTATTGACTTATCATTAAAGGATGCCGCTCTCTGAGCTTTTTCAGCATGTTTCGTATCTGTTTCTACTTTTTGAAGCTGGGCCTTTTGCGTCTTATCCCTCGAAGACGTTGCATATACTGCTCCCTGCGATATGAAAGCCACAATAAAAAGCGTTAAAATTACTTTGTATAAAAAACTACTCCGGAAAAATCCTTTTACCATTTTTTCACCTTTCTAAATTTTTTGTTCAAGTTGTAATCTCTTTTCATTAATCTTCTCTAAAAAACTTCTGGCTATTCCACCTGGGTCTTCAGGATGCTTTTCCAGATAAGCCTCCCACTCACCAACAGATTTTACTGCATATTCCCAGGCTTCCTTCTGCTTACCCTCTTTTTCTGCCTGCTGAGATGCATGCCACAAAATATGGCACACTATCCTTTCGATTACAATCCTTTTGCGAAGCTCTGAATTATAATTTAAAGACCTTCTTGCCCAGTAAAGCGCTTGTTCATAATTATCCTTGCCAGTTTCTGCCTTTAGCTGTTCTCTGTAATAATCGGCATACTTAAAACTTTTTGAGTCAAATTTGTGAAAGTATATATAACTAATCTCAAAGAGTAAGTCTCCGCTTGTTGGATTCTTTGAAGCACCTTTTTCTGCAAAGTTCAGTCCTGCTGTGATCCATTTCCATTTATTTTCCGGCGATTCCCATTCAAAGGCGATATTATAGCACATATTCCACGCCTGATATATCCATACAGCAGGAGAATGCGGCTGTAACTTTGCAATCAGGTTATTTATAGTAAGAAGTTCATAGTACTTCTTTTCCTCATGTCTTGCAATACCCCGAATCCATAAAAGGTCAACCAGAACACCCCTGAAGCTGCCAAGGAGTACTATCGGTATAGCTTCTAACGAATCAAGATGCACATAACCTGAATCAGGCGCCCTTCTTAAATCGTTAATC
>CAJXKT010000130.1 GCA_913055705.1 uncultured bacterium | reverse complement strand
AAGTGACCTGCATTACCTCGTTTCTGATGACCAAACGCTTATAGTGATATATACTTCTATAAATAGGGTGTTTACACTATTGATTATATATTTAGCAATAGTAACATTGTAGGCCACTAGCAAGTAATTTCCTATCATCCATCATGCTGATAAAGGTGTAGGACCCTATAATTCATAATAGTAGAATGGAAGGAAAAGAGTCATGGCTGTTAAGAAAAATATTTTAATTACAGTATTTGCAATTATCATTTTGGGACTTGCTATTCATCCGGTCTTAGCAAATGATGCAGCTGAAGAAAAGGCTGCAACAGTAGAGAAGGTAGCCGGAGCAACTGAAACAAGGGAGGCAGCTGAAGCAACGGCTGAAACAACTGAGGAGGCAGTCGGAACAACAGCTGAAACTAGGGAGGCAGCTGGAACAACGGCTGAAACAACTGAGGAGGCAGCCGAAGCAACAGCTGAAACTGCTGAGAAGGTCACCGAAGCAACTGCGGAAACGACTGAGAAGGTAACTGGAACAACTGCTGATACAGTAGAGAAGGCAGCTGAAGCAACGGTAGAGGAAGTATCTGGGCAGAAGGCTGAGCCTGAAAAGAAGGAAGCCGAAAGTGTGCATTAACTATAAAATGAAAGGAAGAACAGCCATGGTTATAAGAAGTATATCGTTTATGTTTACAGCATTTGTAATAATGATTTTTGGACTTGCTATCAGCTGTACTTCAATAGAAAAGGTTGAAACTGTAGAGCAGGTAGCCGAACCGCAGGCTGAAGCTGCTGAGGAGGTAGCTGCCGAAGCAACGGCTGAAGCTACTGAGGAAGTAACTGCCGAAGCAACGGCTGAAACAACTGAGGAAGCAGTTGAAGCAACGGCTGAAACAGCTGAGAAGGCAGCCGAAAGTAAGCAGTAATTCTAAACATATAGCTGTGTAATTTAAGTGTGCTTGAAAGAAATATTATAGGGTTTTCAAGGTACTCGGCACTTTTAACAGGCCAATTTCTGTTAAAAACGGTTTCCTCCCCCAACCAAACTGAAGAAACTGGCCGTTGCCTTGAATGTTTTTGGGGAGAAAAATGGGGAATTATTCTGAAGGTACCCCATCAAACTATCTCCAAACCACATCTAACTTTATTATCTCGTCAGCATATTCACGACTAGTGTCTCTCTCGGGGCCGTCTGCGATTTCCCTTCGACTCGTTTTGGAGCGGGAGGCGCGGCTCACCTCCGCCGGGGGGCAGGATAGTTTCGTCTCCCGACGCGACCCATACAAAACGTGACTGCGATTTACTCCCCTTACTCCCCTTGTAGGCGGGGACCCGGTAACGCCGTACATGAAAGCCGCAGCTCATCAAGAGCCGCTCGTATTCTTTACTAGGCTCAGTTGCCCACACAGCCAGGCTCCCCCGTTCGCGCAGCGCGTGTCGACAGGCCTGAATTCCTTCGTAACCGTACAGACGGCGGTTCCCTGAATCGGCCATCGCGCTGGGACCATTATCGATATCCAGCAGGATCGCATCGAATCTGTTATTGGAACGTGAGATATGCGTCACTAGATCTCCCATCTTGATCTCAACTCGTTTGTCCTCCAGTAACCGGCCGTTGATCTCTCCGAGAAACTTGCGATTCCATTCGACTACAGCACTCATCAGTTCACTTACCACTACTTTGGAATGGGGGCTGAGCATATCGAGAACCTGGCGTAGGGTATAGCCCAAACCCAGGCCGCCGATGAGTATGCCTGGTGCCTTGCTGCGAGTCAGATGCGCACAACCCAACCGCGCGAGTTCCAGTTCCGACTCATGCTGGCGACTATTCATCAAATCCAGACCGTTGATCTTGATCGAGAAATCACGATCATGCCGGTAAAGCTCCATCTCTCCCCCGTCCGGAGTCCGGGCTGTGGCTAATCTTACTGTCGGTTTCATGGTGGTATCCTAAACAAGAATATAGGGTCCCGCCTAACAGACTGGCGGACAGGCAGGCCCTCCAATTTAAAATAAGTGCCTAAAGTGAGCTAAAGTTTAAAGTGACTAAAGTTAAGAAACAAACAAGAAACCCGCCTTTTGCCTTTAATCTTAGTGCCAATTAGTGAAATTAGTGTCCTCTTTACTTTATTACCTTATCAGCATATTTCATTGTTTGTGCAATCAAATCAAAGTTTTTCATGTCAACTTCCTTGATCTTCTCCAAAGCCTCAGCCTCTGTCTTTCCTCCACGCATATGCCTCTCCAGCAACCTTTTTTCACAAACTCCCTTTACTGCATTGATGTATATCTTTAGATCAATAATATTCTTAATCTCACACCATCCTTCCATATCATAAAACAGGTAATTTCCTTCTGTGATTATTATCTTATGATGTGGTTCGATAGGCAGGGCATTATCAATAACATCATGGGCATCGCGGGAATATATTGGAGCCTTCAGGTTTTCACCCAGTTTTATTCTTTTAAGTATTAGAAGATAACCTTCTACATCAAATGTTTCCGGAGCGCCCTTTATAGAGAGAAGGCCGGAACTTTCAAGTTCAGAATTTTTCCTGTGAAAACCATCCATAGGAAATATCTGCGCCAGATCACTCTTCGCTTTAGAATTAATTAATTCTTTGAGTTTAACTGCAAAAGTGGATTTTCCTGACCCGGGACCACCTGCGATACCAACAATAAATCTATTAGAAGTATTTACGTTAATTTTCGAAAGAATAGTTTCGGAGATATACTCTAAATCATTTTCTTGCATCATGCTTCTAGTCTTTCATTCTAACATCTGTGCTTGATCCGTGTAAATCCCCGCCTAACAGGCCGGCGGGCAGGCGTGGCTAAATTATATGTTTTTCTTTGCGTTCTCAGCGTCTCAGCGGTGAATTTGTTTTTTTAGTGCTTATCAGTTTTCTCTTTTGTTGTAAAGTTCGACCTGACCAATGCCAGAAAGAAGGCTGCTGAGATACCCGATGAACCAAATATCATACACATCACCATGATCTGGTATCTTGCGGCTATGAACGGAGATATTCCGGACAGGATTTGTCCTGTCATCATTCCGGGCAGGGCAACCAATCCTACTGCAAGCATGGTATTGATAACAGGGATAAGGGAAGCGCGAAGTGCGATAATACGTGCCTGTTCGTATGGAACATTCCTGTCAGTCTCTGCCTCCAGCCTTTCTACTGCAAGGCTGACACTATTCATCGCATTAGCGAAAATTATCCCTGCAAGAGGGATGACATAACTTGGCAGATACCACGGGTGCAGATTGAGGACACCCTGTGTTATCAATAATAAGATTATGCCTCCGCCCACTGAGATAGAACAAAATGATTTCAGATATAATACCCTTCGAGGGATTCTTCTTGTATGCAAAGCAATCCAGCTTGCGGTAAACAGCATAACAGCCAGAACACCAATAACGATCAGGGAACTGTCAGTTTTAAAAATAAATACCAGGAAATATCCTATCAACAGAAGCTGGATAAGCATCCGGGAAAGGGCGTAAATTGACCTTTTGTAGCCAATGCCCCATCTCCAGACAATTACAACAACCACTATAGCCGGGATGAAGGCCAATACTAAATTTGTAAAAGGTATTATCTGAATTGAATTATTCATAACTGATAGATGAAGAGGGGGTTTACTTCCTGATATACATACCCTCGCTGTTTGGAGAACATAGTTTAAAGCCAAACTTTTCATACAAAGCAGGAACATCCGCAATCAATGAAATGTAAGAACCTTCAGGGGCGTCCTCCTCCAGATATGTCATGATTGCTTCCATTACAGAGCGTCCAAGCCCTTTTCCCTGATATTCCGGTTCAATCGCAACATCCACTACTTCATAATTGCAGCCGCCATCACCTATAACACGCCCCATGCCAACTACTTTTTCATCATCATATACGGTTACTGCAAAAAGACTATTGGGAAGCCCCAGTTCAACAGCTTTACGGGAGCGGGGACTCAGTCCGGTGTTCTTCCGCAGCCTGATATAGGAATCAATATCCGGAATATGGTGTTTAATCTCAAGCATATTTCAATTTTATTCATCTAAATGATACCACTCAGGATTTTCAAGCCAGTCAGCAGGTTGTGACACAAAACCGATCATATTCTCAAGCAGGACACAATGTTTTCTTTCTTCCTCTGCCAGATTTAGGAATATTTCCTTTCTATGTGAATCTTCCTCTTCATCGGCTCTTTCAAGATAAAACTTCCGGGCATCTGCCTCAGTTTTCAGTGCCTTCTTATAAAATTCTGCCTGTGAGACATCAACATCAATATCCTTCTCTTCTTTCATTTTCATAAAGATATTTCTTACATTTGTTAATACCTCGGTGTCCGCCGAGAATTCTGTTTTATCATTTTTCTGCATAACCAGAATTACATTGTAATGTTTAGCTTCAGAGTCTGCCATCATGGTCAGTATATTCTTAAGCCCCTTATTATTTGTTTTATTCATCATATCAAGGTAAAAATGCCTGCCATCCACTTCCATTTGCATTGCGTATTTATATATATCCATTTTAAATCCCCATTCTTTTAAGTTTCTTAAAAACGACTTATCTACATATTCTCAATAATCTTTTCACCGAACTCTGAGGTAGACACCGTAGTGGCTCCTTCCATAAGCCTTTCAAGATCATAGGTAACGGTTTTCTTCTCTATGGCACCGGCTACTCCTTTTGTGATAAGGGCATCAGCTTCTTTGAAGCCGATTGTGTCCAGCATCATTGCCGCGGTCAGAATCAGGGAACCGGGGTTCACCTTGTTCTGGCCTGCATATTTTGGTGCAGTGCCATGGGATGCCTCGAAGACAAATCTGTCCTTCGCCATGTTTGAAGAGGGTGCAAGTCCCAAACCTCCTACCTGAGCCACAATAGCATCAGAAAAATAGTCTCCATTCAGATTTGGCATTGCAAGTATGTCATACTCTTCCGGCCTGGTCAGGACCAATTGCAGCATAGCATCCGCTATTCTGTCTTTTACAACAATCTTACCATCCGGTTGAGTGCCGGAATATTTCTCGTATAGCTCGTCTTCGGTTATTGTATAGTCTCCATACTCTTCTCTGGCAACTTCGTATCCCCAGTTCCTGAAAGCTCCCTCGGTAAACTTCATTATGTTGCCTTTATGGACGAATGTTACACTTTCTCTGTTATGTGTTATTGCATAATCCAGAGCCATCCTTACCAGCCTTTTGGTCCCTGCGATCGAGATGTTCTTGATTCCAATCCCTGAGTCATCACTTATTTTGGTATCCATGTTTGAATTGAGAAAATCGATAACCTGTTTTGCCTCCTTGCTTCCCTGCTGCCACTCAATTCCGGAATACACATCTTCAGTGTTTTCTCTGAATATGACCATATCCACTTTCTCCGGATGCCTGACAGGACTCGGAGCTCCCCGGAAATAGCGGATGGGCCTTACACAAGCATAAAGGTCCAGAACAATCCTCAGCGTTACGTTGAGAGATCTGAAGCCTTTGCCGACA
>CAJXKT010000129.1 GCA_913055705.1 uncultured bacterium | reverse complement strand
AAATCCTGTACATCACAATCTGATGGCTAACTGTAAAATTGGCGATATTAAGAGAATATATTCAAAGCCTCAGGCGTTTGCTCAATGTAGATTATGGCTGGCTGATAATTTTGAGAAGATTGATCTCCTGGATGTCGGCAGTACGACCGAGGCGGCAAAGATTGCGGCAAAAGGTAAAAATGCTGCTGCGATTGCTCACTCTGAAGTAGCAAGGATATGCGGTTTAAAAATTTTGCGGCGTAATATTGAGGACTACACCAACAATATAACAAGGTTCTTTGTCTTGAGTCGTGAATTTCCGCCACGTACCGGTAATGATAAGACAGCCATTATGTGCCATACAAAGAACGAGACCGGTGCACTTCTTAAGATATTGGAGCCTTTCAAGAAACATAAAATAAACCTGACGGATATAGAACCATTGCCAACAAGAAAGAAGGCATGGGATTATTGTTTTTTTATAGATTTCGATGGCCATGCTTCTGATGAAAAGGTGAAGCGTGCACTTAAGGATGTCAGTAAAAGGTGTATCGATATGAAATTAATGGGTTCATTTCCTGCAGACAACACAATCAGATGAAGAAGCAATTTATAGCCGGCAACTGGAAAATGAATCTGACTATGGATGAGGCCCTAGGCCTGGCAAGAAAGCTTTGCGACGAATCAATAAATTCAGACGTTGTAGATATTGGAGTATTTCCTGCTTTTGTTTTTTTAAGGGATATATGTGAAATCCTTCGTGACAGCAAGGTGTATGTTGGTGCGCAAAATATGTATCTGGAAGAGAGCGGGGCATTTACCGGGGAAGTTTCAGGGGCAATGCTCAGGGATGTTGGCTGTACGCACGTAATAATCGGGCATTCTGAACGAAGAACAATATTCCAGGAGACGAATTCAATGGTAAACTCAAAGCTAAAGGCAGCACTTTCCTTTGGCTTGAAACCAATCATGTGTGTTGGAGAGAAGCAGGAAGAGAGGGATGCCGATCAAACCAGTGAGGTTGTTGGGAATCAGTTGTCAGAGGGGCTGGCAGGCTTGACCTCAGAGCAGGTAAAGAAACTGACAATTGCTTATGAACCTGTCTGGGCAATAGGCACTGGTAAGACTGCGACACCAGAACAGGCCAATGAAGTACATACCTTTATAAGGGATACGATTAAAAGTAAATTTGAAAATGACACGGCTCAAAATATCAGGATTCAGTATGGAGGAAGTGTAAACATTAAAAATGCTGACGAACTGTTAGGACAACCTGAAATAGATGGTGCTCTTGTTGGAGGGGCAAGTTTAGAACCTGGATCTTTTTTAGATATAGTTTCTGCGGCAGGCAGATTGTCATAGATTTTAGTTAACATAGTAACTTTATTTTATCTGTAAAATTTATTGTTTGATTTGGAAGAGGTATATTTTTATGAAATTGAAATGGATTGCGACTATAGTGATTATTTTTGGTATACTGGCTATGTTTTATATGAATAACTGGACAGGAGTTTTAAAAGCTACTTTAATATTCTCATGTATTGTCTTGATTGGATGTGTACTGTTGCAAGCAGGAAAGGGCGGTGGACTAGCCGCTATTGGTGGTTTGGCTGACGAGTCTGCCATGGGAACGCAGCCGGGCGGTATTCTGGCCAAGATTACTTACCTGGTAGGTGCAATATTTATTGTTTCTACACTCTTACTTACAAAACTGACGTTATCGTCAATACATGGAACAGATACCCTTAGAAGTGAAATGTCGACATCACTTCAGGAAGCAGCGCACGATCATTCCGAGCATCAAGGTACTGCTGTCGACGAACATGCCGGCCATGACCATTCACAGGGTACAGCAGGGGATGCTGAACGAGCGGGAGGCACTACTACTATGGGCATGAAGGCAGTTGATGTTACCGATGAGGAACAAAAGAGCAGCGAAAACTAATAGCTGAGGAAAAAAATGATTAAGAGTATGACTGGTTTTGGAAGAGCAGAAATAAAAGACGAAGAGAAGACAATTCTCGTCGAAATGCGTTCTGTAAACAATAAATATTTGAAGATTAATACAAGAATACCAGAATCGTTAATGGTTTATGAAGACAAGATCGACAGGCTATTAAAGAAAGAATTGGTTCGGGGAACTGTTAATCTGACAATAGAATACAAAGTGAGTGAAGAGGTACCAAAATGTGTTATTAACAAAAATACACTAAAAGAGTATCACAACATGATAAGTGAAGCCGGAAATGAAATATTCTCGAGGAAGGATATCTCATTAGATAATCTTATTTCTCTTCCGGGTGTGCTGGAGTTTAAAAAGGACTCAGGGAACGGAAAGATGCAGGATGATGATTTCTGGGATGAGTTGGAACGTTTAATCAGACTTTCAATTGATGATTTAAAAAGTATGAAAGTGGCTGAGGGCAGGAATCTGCAAATTGAAATAGAAAAATGGAAAACAAGGATTTCCGAATTACTGGATGATATAGAAACTATGGCTCCAAATGTAGTCCTGGAGTATAGCAAACGGATTCAGGAGAGGGTTTCTTCTCTACTGGAAGGTACGGGAAATAATATTGAAAGGAATGACTTAAACAGGGAAATTGCAATCTTTGCAGATAGGTGTGACATTTCGGAGGAGTTGGGGAGGCTGCGAAGCCACATTTCATTACTTGACAATGTGATGGAGAATGAAGATCCGAATGGCAGGAAATTAGAATTTATTGTACAGGAAATGTTCCGCGAGGCTAATACAATTGCAGCCAAAGCAAATAACGCTGACATAATCAAAGACGTAATCTCGATAAAGACCGATATTGAAAGAATAAAGGAACAGGTACTGAATGTAGAGTAACAGGATAATTCTTAAATTTATGTTTGAGGATAGTATTATTGGTGAAGGGGAAAAAGGCAAGTTAGTAATTATTTCAGGTCCATCAGGGAGTGGCAAGACATCAATTTGTAATCTACTGGCAAAAAACCCTAAAATTAAACAATCGGTTTCTTATACTACGAGAAAACCCAGGGATGGTGAAAGAGACGGCATTGAGTATTGTTTTATAGAAAAGAGCGAATTTGAGAAGCTCGTCGATGAAAACAGATTCATAGAATATGCTGAATACTGTGGTTATTTGTACGGAACATCTGTTTCAACTATTAAAGAAGCAATTGATAATGAGGAGATACTAATACTTACCATTGACGTAAAGGGGGCATTGCAGGTTATTGATAAAATACCAGAGGCAATATCTATATTCATAAATGCACCCGATGACGAAACGCTGAAATTAAGACTGAAGAACAGGCTCACAGATGATGACGCTGTCATTGATAAAAGATTTATTGTTGCCAAGGAGGAGATGGAATATAGCAAGTATTATGATTACTGTGTTGTTAATGACAGGCTAGACGATGCAGTAAAAGAAATTGAAGGTATTTTAAATCTATCCTGAAGGAAGGACACGAATGTCTAAGAATATAATATACGGTGTAACTGGAAGCATTGCTGCTTTTAAAGCTGCATCAATAGTTTCCAAGTTGAAAAGTCAGGATTATGATATCACGGTTATAATGACAAAATCCTCACAGAATTTTATTAACCCGTTGACTTTCAGGACGCTTTCGCAAAATAAGGTTATCACAGATATTTTTATTGATGACAACGAGTATGATCCTCAACATGTCTCCATTACAGATAAAGCAGATATAGTCGTTATTGCACCTGCAACTGCTAATATTATTGGTAAGCTGGCGTCTGGTGTTGCAGATGATGCACTGACCAGCATTGTGATGGCATCAAATGTTCCTGTCCTGATTGCTCCTGCAATGGAAGAGAGGATGTACACTAATCCTATAACGCAAAGAAACATAAGGGTTCTTCAAGAAGTAGGGTTTAAGTTTGTAGGGCCGGAAAAAGGCAGGTTAGCCTCAGGCCGGACAGGTGTTGGACGGATGGCTGAAGTAGAATTGATAATCCAGGCAATAATTGAAGAATTGAATATTTCAGATCAGAAATGTAGCAATGCAAAAAATAAAACTGAAGATAAAGAGAAAAAAAGGTTGCGAAGACCTGCCATTACCAGGCTATATGAGTCCGGCGGCGAGCGGCATGGATCTCTACGCAGCAGTTGAAAATGAAACAGCCGTAGAAAGAAATGAAATCATATTAATTCCAACAGGAATCTTTATTGCATTGCCTCATGGTTATGAGGCGCAGGTGAGACCAAGAAGCGGTTTAGCATTAAAACACGGCATTACAATAGTCAATTCGCCCGGTACAATCGATAGCGATTATAGAGGTGAAATAGGTATTATTTTTTGTAATCAAGGTAAGGACAAATTCGTAGTTGAAAGAGGTATGCGAATAGCGCAGTTAGTTGTGCAACCTGTTATTCATGCTGAGTTGGAAGAAGTGGCTGAACTGGAAGAGACTCATAGAGGAGAAGGTGGGTTTGGACATACAGGGCATTGAACAGTTGACATAGGTCAAGGTTATTTATCTTAAATCATTCTGCGAACTGATAAGGAAGTGATTTAATGCAAAAAACAACGATTTTTCATTCGGCATATTCAATGATCATCTTCACTATTGGAATATTTACTCTGATAAGCATAGTGACATTTTCACCTAATGATCCTCCATTTGCAAATTATCCTGTAAATAACCCCGTTCAGAATTACTGTGGTAAGCTTGGTGCAGGTGTATCAGGTTACCTGATAACCTGTATTGGAATAACGTCCTATGTATTTGCTTTCTTGATTGGAGCGTTGGGAGTTGCACTCTTTCTAAAGAAAAGAATTGAAATCCTGTGGGTGAGGATACTTGGCGGTATATTGCTCATCTTTTCAGTTTCACCGATACTTGGCATACTTGATAATTTTGCAAATTTTACACTTCCACTTGAAACAGGCGGGATTATTGGCATGATTGCGTCCTTCAGGTTAGCAGAATACCTTGGAGTTCCCGGTGCTTGTATACTGCTAGCAACTGGGTTCTTTATATCTATAACACTCATTTCTAATAAATCATTGGACTCTTCTGTTGGCTGGGCATATAGAAAAATAAAGGACAAGTTTATTTCGAGATCATTATTGACTGACAATACACAGAGCATTTTTGAGATGGATCCTGAAAAAGACGCTACTGTAAAAGAACGAACTGCTTTAGAGGAAGAAAAAAGCGAAGGCACTGTAACTGTTGTACCAAAATCCTATGTGGAGCAAAAACCCAGAAAAAGAGATTCAGCAGTTAAAGCAGGGAAACATGTTTTGCCTAAGGGTAAAGGTTATGTTCTTCCTCCGGTTTCGCTACTGGATGAACTTACAAGGCATAAGTTTGACAGCGATGAACATATCATGGAAAAAGCGTCCACATTGAAGGAAACGCTGGCACAGTTTAAGGTTGTTGCTGAGGTTGTCGGAATGGAGAAGGGGCCTTCTGTTACCATGTATGAATTGGAACTGGCGCCCGGTACAAAGGTAGGAAAGATTTCAAACCTCCATGATGATATTGCAATTGCCCTGAAGGCACAAAGTGTACGTGTAGTTGCCCCTATAC
>CAJXKT010000128.1 GCA_913055705.1 uncultured bacterium | reverse complement strand
CAATCCTGCAGTATCATAGCAGTCTTGGCAGATATCCCTTTTTGAGTAAGAACATCTTTTCCTGCATGGCAAAAACTGCATTCAACATCCATTATTTCCTTTAATTTAAACATTTTGGCAGCTACTTCTATTTTATCGGTAAATTGTTCTATCCCGACATGACAGTAATCACACTTTACACCCACTGCTGTTGCGGCCTTCATATCCACCTTTGCCTTTACCCCTTTTTCCGTAAAATCAGTCACATCTTCGTTATGGCAGAAAGAGCATTCTCTTCCCAATGCAGACGCCACCTCTTCACTACATTGTTCCCTCTTTGCATCTCTAGTACCCTGCAAGTAAGATTTCTGCAACATTTCAGGTTCCGGAATATCTACTTGTTCTGCATTTAATAAACCGGATGAGAAAGCTGTTATAAAAGTGATAATAATGATATAAATATTTTTCATGAATTTATTCATTTAGTAACATTCCTTTTTTTAAATTAAAAAGTCTGGTTATTTACAACATACAGGCGGTCTTCATAACTCTGTGTTATTATCAGTTTTAATAAAGCCAGGCTTAGTCAACAACATAGGTGAAAGTATTTCATTGAGTTTTTTCTCAGATAATAATTTCTTACTTAGTACGACTTCCTTTATGGATTTTCCTGTTAATAAGGACTCCTTTGCAATGTCAGCGGCTTTTGAGTAGCCTATGTAAGGATTCAAGGCCGTTACAGTCGACATGCTATTTGTAGCATATTGATTGCATCTATCCTCATTTGCTGTAATCCCCTTTATGCATTTGTCTGTAAATACCTTCATGGCGCTTGTTAAAATTGAAATAGAATCAAGCAGTTTGTACTGCATTACCGGCATCATTACATTTAATTCAAGTTGTCCTGCTTGTGATGCCATTGTGATAGTTAGATCGTTTCCTATAATGGAAAAACAGACCATATTCATCATTTCGGCCATAACCGGATTAACCTTACCGGGCATGATTGAAGATCCCGGTTGTACTGCCGGTAATGTTATCTCGGCGAGACCGGTTTTTGGCCCTGAACTTAAAAGGCGCAAATCATTGGCAATCCTGATCAATTCTATTGCTAATACTTTCAAGGCACCTGATACTTCAGTAATAGGAGCGTTGCTTTGCATTGCCTCGAAATAATTGGCGGCACCTCTTATGTCTAAATTAGTGATCTTCTGTAATTCTTTAATAATTCTTTCTTTGTAATCAGGATGTGAATTAAGTCCAGTCCCAACCGCTGTGCCGCCAACGCCTAATTCTTTTAGTACATCACTTGCCTTCTTAATCTTCTTTGCTGATTTTGAAACTACATCAGCATAACCTGAAAACTCCTGTCCTAATGTTATGGGCGCTGCATCCTGGAGATGTGTTCTGCCTGATTTTATAGTTTTGTCGAACTCATTTGCCTTTTTATTAAATGATTTTGCAAGTGCATCGACTACAGGAAATAATTCCTTCAGTAGATACAATGCAGAAATTCTCATAGTAGCCGGGAAGACATCATTTGTTGATTGTCCCAGGTTCACATGGTCATTCGGATGTATGACAGAATAATTTCCCTTCTCCCAGCCTAGAGATTCTATTGCAATGTTGGCTATTACCTCATTTACATTCATGTTAAATGAGGTGCCGGCACCCGCCTGATAGATATCAACAACAAATTGGTCTTTGAACTCTCCTTCAATAATCCTGTCAGCAGCATTTATAATCGCTTCGCTTTTCTCATTATCAAGACACCCTAATTCATTATTTACCTTTGCGGCAGCTTTCTTTATGTAAACAATCGACCTGGTAGATATCGGATGCGGCCTGATACCACTGATTGGAAAGTTGTCAATTGCCCTGGTGGTCTGTGCACCATAGTAAGCCTCTAAAGGCACTTTTACCTCGCCTAATGAATCTTTTTCTATCCGGAACTGTTTATTTTTAGTATTCACTAATAATTATGTCTGGTAAATGATTCTAACGTACTTTTTTATGTAAATTGTAAGGTTACCAATAAACGAATTTGCTTGAAGAATAGCTCAGCATCACTATTCGGTCTTTACATTTACAGTACCTTCCCAGAGACCATGTCGATTGCAGCGCGATATTGCCCTTAGTGTAGAATTCAGACCACTGTGACTCAGTTTCAGTGGTATTGTTATCTCTGGCTTTGTCATTACGGGTGCAAAATCAAATCTTCCCAGGTACACACTTCCAATGTAAAATTCAACCCATTGAATAAAATGATCATTTTCATTCGGATGTTCCATTTCTCCAACCGTAATCTTCACATCGTAAAACTCACCGGTCTTTAAGACTGGTGATACCGTAATTACAGGAACGTGTTTTTTGGTTACCGGCGAATCTTTGTCAGCGTTTTCCAGACTATTTAATTTGCAAAACAGTGCTTTATCGTCAGCCATTACTATCCCCCTCTTTAAGAAAGTTAAACAAATAATATCCTTACCCACTGTGTACTCTATACCTCATTATAGCTTTAAAAACAGTGAATACATAAGTATAAATTCGCAATATCAATGCCATTATTTAAATGTTTACGGACAGGATGTTACTGTTTGTGCTTAAGCATATAAGCAATAAAGGTATACATCATTGAGGCAAAATCCAAGAACAAATTATTACTCCAGAATCATACTTGGATTGCGAATATATTACGTTATATGCCGTTTGTCAATTTTCTAATACGAAAATATTACGCTTTTGCGTGGAAAATAGTTTTCTAGATAATAATCTCTTACTACATCTATGAATATAATCATATACTACCGCATTGCTTATGAGAATATATGAATCCGTACTTGCGAAAATAAATCATTGGTATGAATATTGCGATTAGGTAAAGGAGGCAGTATAGAAGTTGTTAAGAATTGATAGTTGGCTTTAATAGGGAGTGTAATTATGTCTTCACATAAAGGTGAGTTGCATTATTGTGAAATATGTGGGATCGAGATTGAAGTAAAAAATGGTGGAGATGGTACATTGAAATGTTGTGACCAGGAGATGGAAATTAAACAACCTTAATAAAGGAAGGGGCAAGTTTTATGGATAGCAAAAAAATAATAGAGATTCTGAATAAGATTAGAATTGAAGAGCTTACAGCGATAATGCAGTATTCTCAACATCACTATCTGGCTAAAGGTATTAATAGCCCGGTGGTATCTGAAATATTTAAGAAATTAAGCATAGTAGAGATGAAGCACGCTTATGCTGTTGCGGAACGAATTACGGCTCTGGGTGGTACCCCTACAATGAAGATTGATAAGGTAGATGTACCTGAAAAACTGGAAGACATGATCAGGGTAAATTGTGAAGTAGAGAAAGGTGCAATTGAGGCTTTTAAGGGGTATATTAAAGATGTTTCTGATGACCCTACTACCAGGAGAATGCTTGAAGATATCCTGGCAGATGAAGAAGAACATCTTGATGAGCTTGGCAAACTATTGGAGAATTAAGAAGGATTCTAACCTTGTAAGCAATAGGATGCTTCACGGTTTCTACTATCAAAGAATAAATTTCATTAGAATGCACATTTTAGTATTAATATTCTAATGGAGCATTCTGACACCAATAATCAAATAGATGCATTTAAATCTGCTATCAGTGAGAGTAAAAGAATAGTTGGATTTACAGGTGCAGGCATAAGTACAGAGTCCGGCATACCTGATTATCGCAGTAAAGGGGGCATCTGGGATAAATTTCAACCTGTTTATATTGAAGAATTTATCTCAGACGAGGGAAAACGTGTACTTTACTGGCAGAGGAAGCAGGAATTATGGAAAGACTTAAGTAATGCCTTGCCTAATAAAGGACACCTGTTTTTCAAGCATTTATATGATGAGGGCAAACTTGCCGGACTCATCACGCAGAATATAGACGGACTTCATGAAAAAAGCGGGTTACCAAAAGATATTATTGTAAACCTGCATGGAACAAACCTTGAGGTTACTTGTCTTGACTGCGGATTCACTGTACCAGCTCAAGATGTGTTTGGCAGGCTTGACCTGGAGCAGGGAGTACCATTATGTCCTGAATGCAGCGGGTTCTTTAAGCCTAATACAATTTCTTTTGGTCAGCAACTACGTGGAGAGGATTTGAGCAGGGCAAATGATCTGGCCGTTTCCTGCGATCTAATGATTGTAGTCGGTTCTACGCTTGTTGTTCAGCCTGCAAGTTCAATCCCTTCAATTGCAAAAGAGAAGGGCGCACTCCTATCTATAATAACACTTTCCGAAACCCCTCTTGATAGTTATGCCGATTTTGTTTTTCATTTAAAGGTGGATGACTTCATAACCATTTTTCAATCGTAACATTCCAGTATGGATAATATATTGACGAAGAAGACTTTAATACTTTTTCAAGGTGATAGCATTACTGATTGTGGGAGAAGCTGGGATGATCCGGAAAATCTGGGAGATGGATACGTCAGACTGTTATCGACAATGTTGCCAGATAAATATCCAAAACATGAATTTAAATTTATAAATAGAGGAGTGAGTGGTGAAAAGGTAAGAGATCTTGTTTCCCGTTGGGATGTAGATTGCATTAGTTTACAGCCTGATTGGTTGTCTATTCTGGTAGGCATAAATGATACATTGATAACACCAGTAACGGAATTTGAAGAAGAATATCAGACGCTCTTGAGGCGGACGACTGATGAGTTGGAGTCAAGAATTATAATATGTGAGCCGTTCCTCATTTCAGGAGACAATAATGCATACAGGGAGGATTTGAATCCCAAGATTGAAGTAATACGCAAACTGGCCAAAGTATATAATACTGACTTAGTGCCATTGGATAAAATATTCCATGAAGCCTGTTCATTAAAGACTCCGGAACATTGGGCGCCGGATGGCGTGCATCCATCACCTGAGGGACATGCGCTTATTGCTAAATCATGGATTAAGTATCTTGATGTATAACAAAAAAACTATTGTATTTATGCAAACCATTGTATAAACTCATAAACTTTGATTATTATAGCAGATGGGGAAGATTTACATTTGTAGCTGTCCATCTGAATGGCCAGTTATCATTATTTAAAAGATTGAAGAAATGTTCAGAAATTCTATTTGTATATGTTTAATATTATTATTGGTCACCATCCCAGTTTTCGCATCTGGTTCTAGATTAGGTCGATCGGTTGCAAAGTCGACGGAATTTAGTATAAATCAAGTTTTAGATGATGTGTATGCGCTAGTAGATACCGAGAAAGTAAAGCTGTTCAATGAGAAGAATAGCGAAATGGATAAGGATCTGAAGGAGCTTTTTGATGTTTCTATTCTCAGGTCAAAACTAGAGCAGTTTTATACCATGCTTTTTTACATTTCCAAGTATACATCAATTGAAGAAGATGAGCTTTTTCTTGATCGTGATTCGACAATTAAGCTTTTGATTTCAAGTGAAGTTTTTACCAATCTTAAATTTCCAAGGAGGATTACCAAGGTTCACCTGTCCAAGCATAATCGGGGAAAACCATTTTATAAGGTTTTCTTTGACAGCGATAGAGTAGAGCTGGATTTGAATTGGGGTGATGATTTCGATACTATGAGAGAAGGAAT
>CAJXKT010000127.1 GCA_913055705.1 uncultured bacterium | reverse complement strand
CCTGTAGGGGAGAAGGGTCTGCGTGTAAATAATGTTGATGTAATCTTCATCTCTCAGGAGCCAAAGATAAGCGGTCAGAAAAAGGATATGGAGAAAAGGATTTCTGAGCTCTTAATGGTAGAACCTGAAAGGGTTAATGTTAAAGCAACAACGAATGAAGGTCTTGATTCAATAGGAAGGTCTGAGGCTGCCGCAGCTCAGGCAGTAGTTACATTGCATAATTCTTAATCACTACTGATTATGTCTAATCCATTCATGTAGGGCCTGAGCACTTCAGGTATCTCTACAGAACCATCCTCCCTTTGATATGTTTCAATAATAGCAATCATAGTTCTGGGTAGCGCAACACCGGAACCATTTAATGTATGAACGAACCTCAGGTCGCCTTTATCATCATCACGATAGCGAATATTACTCCTCCTGGCCTGAAAATCCTCGAAGTTACTGCATGAAGATACTTCGAGGAATTTGTCTACACCGGGAGACCATACCTCAATATCATAGCACTTTGCGGCAGCAAAACTCAAATCACCAGTACATAGTTTCACTACCTGATACTGCAGACCCAACAGCTGCAAGACCTTTTCCGAAACAGATAACAGGGACTCAAGCTCATCATAAGAGGTTTCAGGCTGTACAAATTTCACCAATTCCACCTTATTAAATTGATGAACCCGTATCATACCCCGGGTATCCTTTCCGTATGAACCTGCTTCGCGCCTGAAGCACGCTGTATAGGCAGCGTATAAAATTGGAAGATCCTTATTTGATAATATCTCATTTGCATGAATGTTTGTTACCGGAACCTCCGCTGTAGGAATGAGGAACAGATCATCATCAGGAAGTCTATACATATCTTCCTCCAGCTTGGGCAATTGCCCGGTTCCAGTCATAGAAGTCCTGTTTACAAGATAAGGCGGCAGTACTTCACGATATCCATGCTCTTGTGTGTGGAGGTCCAACATGAAATTGTAGAGTGCGCGTTCCAGTCTTGCGCCTGCACCCTTATACAGTGTAAATCCGGCACCAGATATTTTGGCAGCTCTTTCAAAATCTAAAATATCCAGTTTCTTACCCAAATCCCAGTGGGGGAGGGGGGTAAACGGGAATGATTTTTTTTCTCCCCATGATTTTACAATAACGTTTGATGTTGGATCTTTTCCTACAGGAACATCATCTGCTGGTATGTTTGGAATCCTTATAAGTAAAGAGTCCAGATCATTGCTCACGGTATTAGTTTCTGATTCCAGTTGCTTTATCCTGTCAGAAACCCCCTTCATTTCCTGTATCAATCCTGAGGCATCTTCCTTTTGAGATCTTAATTTGCTGATTTCTTTTGAAGTGACATTACGTTTGTTTCGAAGCTCATCACATTCTATCAAAAGCGCTTTACGCCTTGAGTCGAGTTCCTGGAATGAGTCTAGACTTGTTGTTTCATTCTTATTAACAATAGCCTGTTTTACTTTTTCAATATCGTTTCGTATAATGTTGATGTCTAACATCTGTAAGCCACTCCTTATCGTATTAGCCTAGTTAACTGATGCTTCTTTGCTTACTTTGTGTTTATCATAACAAATTGCTCCTGAAACAACCGTAAGAACGCACTCAGAATCCTGTGAAAATATTCCATTATAAATATTGGTTACAGCTTCTTGTTTAACGTCAATTACTGCAATGTCAGCATCATAACCCTCTTCAAGTTTTCCAATCTTATCATCCAGCCTTAAGGCAGTTGCCCCTGCAATAGTACCCATGTAAAGAATATCCTGAGGTTTTGAAGTTTTGTGCTGCGTATAAATATACTTCATTTCATCTAATATGCTGAGTGAATCGTTGCTTGCAAGACTATCAGTTCCGAGTGCAATGTTTATGTTACGATTTCCAAGCATATAAAAAGGATGATCTTTATGCCGAAAATATTTATGGCTCCTGGGACAGAAGACAATAGTCGAGTTGGATTCTTCAATATGGTCAACTTCTTCACCTGTTAAATAATTACAATGAACAAGTATACACCCGTTCTCTAAAAATCCAATATTATTCATGTAATTCACCGGCCTTAAACCGGGAGGATTCCAGTCATTTAACATATCAAAGTCTCTTAACAGAGAGACAAAATTTCCAGCCCCTCTTGTTAAAAAATTGGCCTCATCGATTGTTTCAGAAATATGGGTGGCAATACAAATATCCAATTCCTTAGAAACACTTTTACAACTTATGTAAAGCTCCTCTGAGACGGTATAAGGTGCATGCGGGAATATTCCAATTGAGAGAAGGTCGTTTTGCTTGACATTCCCAATTATATTTTTAAAGTTGTCAATCGTACTCTCTGCGCTATCCGGATTAAAATCTATAAGTTCATAAAAAAGAGTTTTTCTGATATTGCTTTTCTGTAATTCCTCCAGAGCAAGTCCGTTTCTGGTGATATCGGCCACGGTTGTTGTACCTGACTCAAGGCTGCTCTTAATTCCTGAGCGAATGGATGACAGATATTCACTCTCTGTCCACTCTTTCTTTGCATTAACCAGTTGTCTTATCCAATCCGTGAAGTCACCATTGTATTTAATAAAATTGTGTAAATGTGTCAAATCAAGGTGGGTATGAGTGTTCACAAATCCGGGCACGATTGCTGAATTTCCAAGATCAATAATCTGGCATGACTCATGGTTGCTAATATCGTTGGCACATCCTGCAAACTTTACCTTGCCATCGTCAATTAAGACTGCACCATCATGAATTACGGTAGATGGATCTTTTAATAAGTACCTTGATTTTAATAATAGCATTACAATTTCTTAAACTGTCAACGAACTTATAAGCATACGCCTTTCACGATGCAATCCACTCATGCCAATCATCACCAATAATTCCCTTCTTTTTATACCGCTCCATTGATAATTGGCACTTGCAATTCATATCATGTTTGTTAGTAGCACCTGCTATCGCTGCAATAATGACTGGAAATCTGCTCACACTATTTGCAACGGTCTCTCTGTCCCTGTCTGATGAAAGGCCCTCAAACAGTTCTCCGGGCCTGTATTCGCTGTCAACAACACCCTCCGCATAATTGGTGACATAGCATATAGACGCATAGCACATTTCGAGCTCCTTCGCAAGGAATACCTCCGGGATCAGTGTCATTCCCACCAGATCAGATCCAAAAGCAGCATATTTCCTGATTTCAGCAGGCGTTTCAAGACGGGGTCCCTGTGTGCATACATATGTACCACTTAACGCATAATCTAACTTGAGTGATTTCAGAGAGTCGACTATGGAAAGCCTGAGACTCGGACAAAATACAGGGTTTTGACGAATGAAGCCTATTCCCTTGTTTTTAAAAAATGTGTATTCCCTGCCTTTGGTCTCGTCAATCAGATCATCGACCACCACATATTGACCAATCTTATATTCAGTATCAATGGCGCCGGGTCCAGACCATGATACAATTTGCTTTATCCCATGTTCCTTCAGTGCATAAATATTCGCCCTGTAGTTGACGTACGGAGCTGTCCTGGAATAGCCTTTCTCACCATGACGCGAAAGGAATAGAAAACTACCATTTTCACTATCTATCTTGAATATTGCCTGAGATTCTCCAAAAGGGGTATTTATCTGTCCAATACGTTCGCCATTTAATTTATTAGACATCAATAAATTGTAAGCTTCACTTCCACCAATAACAGCAAATGTATTAGAGATGAGGCTACTCCTTAGAATATATGGGACACTCCCGCCAAACAGTCGGGCAGGGATTTACGCTGATTAAAGCGGACATTAAACACATTTTGGTCATTATGGTAACAGTTGCTTATTTTACTGTCAACATTTAAAGGCAGGGGGGGGTAAAGGATTGTCAATTTAAGATATACGATTGAATATTGGGTTTTACTTATTCCTTGAAATTATGACTGCCAATGTTAGAATCGGTTATGTTTATAAATAAGCTTTCTTATATCATTATTTTTCTTGCTTTTTGTTCCTTAGCGTTGAACCCTGCAGTTTCGCTCGCTTTGGAGAACATTGGTGACTATGATCTGGACGAAATACTGCTAAACGTAGAAGAAGCAAATTCTAAGCTGGATACAATGGAGGCAGAGATAAAGTACTCAAGGGTTATAACACTGCTTGATTCAGAAGAGGTTTCTGTTGGATTTCTACAATTTAAAAAGCCAAAGCTGGTGAACGTTAACTTCTTTCCTCCGAGGAGCGAAATCAATGTCATAGACGGGTCGTATCTCTGGATATATCATATTGAAAAGAGACAGGTAGAAAAATATGAGATGAGTGGTGATGATTCTCCACAGGGAGTGGACATATTTGAATTAGGCTATGATTATACTGCAGAGAAGGTGAAGAGGAATTACGAAATCACACTACTGGATGTAATTTCTACGGAAGAAGAGACACTGTTCCACCTGGAACTCATTCCCCGGAAGACATTCGATTCAGAATATGACAGGACACTATTATGGATCAAAGAGGGACTCTGGCTGCCCGTGCAATATCAGCTTTTTGAGAGTGACGGCGAGATTATAAACACTATTCAGTTAACCCATATTGAAATTAATACAGAGATATCCGATAAAGAGTTTGTCTTGAATTTGCCTGATGATGTTGAGATTATAGAGCCGTTTAAATAAAACTGTTGATAGAATACTGCGTTCCATTTTAAATATATGGGATTTTGTCTTTAACTCTAGCATCTTTGAACGCCTTCAGGCGCAGTGTACAGCTCTGACAGCGGCCGCATGCTATGTCATTTTTTTCGTAACATGACCAGGTGAGGTGCAGGGGGGCATTAAGCTCGATTCCTCTTTTGACAATCTTAGTTTTATTCATTTCCAATAGTGGGGTAACCACTTTTATGTTGGTTGAAGGTCTTGTCCCTACTTTTACAAGCCTGTTAAATGCATCATAGTACTTGGCCCTGCAATCCGGGTAATCCGGGCTATCCTGCTGAACTGCCCCGATATATACTTCCTCTGCCTTGATTATCTCAGCCCAGGAGACGGCTATTGATAATAGATGTGTATTCCTGAATGGTACGTAAGACAGTGGGATTTGACTTTTCGTGCTGTCTTTATCTACAGGTATGTCCTGATCAGTAAGGCTGGAACCGCCTATCTTACTTAAATAATCAATCTTCGTTGAGAAAATCCTTGCCTCTGGTACTTTGTAATAATTTGCAATCGCCCTGAATGATTTATATTCTCGCGGTTGAGTACGCTGAGAATATCCAACATGAAGCAGGGCGATAGTGTGCCCCGCATTTGCAATAGCAGTTGTTACACAACTGTCAATGCCTCCGCTTAAAAGAACTATAGCTAGCCCTTTGTTCTTAGATGTACTTGATTGTGGCTTTTTTTTAATGCTCACACGCTTCTTTGATGATGAATTTGATTGTGCCTTTTTTCTTTTAATGCTCATACACCCCTTTCCTTGTCCGGCCATATGTACTTTTGAAGTTGAAGCTGGACACGTACATCAAGATTGTCTTTTAAAATCCACCCGGCAAGGGTCTTTGGTTTCATCTTCCCATATGCAATGCCGAATAATATATGTGCCCTGTCTGTTAATTTGAATTT
>CAJXKT010000126.1 GCA_913055705.1 uncultured bacterium | reverse complement strand
CATGATGGAAGCCATAAGTGGAATTATGATGGAAGAAGTGGTTTTTCAACAAACTTCCACTTTACAGGTAATTGATATATTAACAAATATATTACTCTGATATGTTTGTGGCAGGTATTTAGAAAGTGTGAAGGATATTGGAGCTGATAAAATGTTTTAGAAATATGCAAATTATTGTCTATGCCGTTTGAAATTGCATAGCAGTAAGGCTGGAGTTTAAGGTGGCGTTGACAAATCTATCTACCATCTCTTTTTCGCGTTCTTCTATCTCCGTAAATGCAGTTGCAATGCCAAATATAGATGTGTCTGGATTCTTCTTAACGCGGGTGACAATACCCTTACACTTAACAGGAACTGTAGATGTGGAGAAACCAATCCTTAAATCGAGGACGGCTCCGATTTCTATGTTGTAGCTGGAATTAAAGAATAAACCTCTGGCACTCAAATCATTTACACCTACCATGTCCCAGTCAGAAGGCGCCAGTGCCTGACCTTTTTGAGGCTTGATTCGAAATCTTATAATAATCGTCTTCTCAACTCTCTGATACTTTCGCCTTTCAGAAATCTCAGACATTGGGATTCTATCTTGTTTTGCCTTAAACCTAATCATAATTACCTCTTTAGCAACAAAATTAGTAATTTATTTCGTGATAAATTTGCAATTGTTATACCAAGACAATGTTAGATAAAGACAGAAGTTGTATAGTACTGATAAGACAGTGCTTATGGATTCCTGGTATGCTGAGATATTTAGTGATGCATACACTCCTCAGCAATTAATGCCCACTTTTACAACAAAAATGACCAGAATATTCTTATTTATTCTGTGGAATATTGTTGAACAGTAACAGGCGCACAATATGTTTTGCCATGGTAGCAAACCATACATTACAGTAATGACTTTCTATTGACAGTCATAATTATTACCGTAATATATTAATCAGAGTATGGCCGTCAGGTTGAATCGGATCACAAGTTTGGCCTCTGCGATAAGGAGTTTTTATAATATGAACTTGGCTTTAATTGCTGTAACAACGGGTGGTATTAAGGTAGCGGAACGTATTAAAGAGAAACTGGACGGCGAAGTAACGGTTTTTTTACCTCAGAAATTAAAACAGTCAAAACTAACTGCAACTTATTTTTCAAAAAAACTTGTTGATCAGATGGGAGAGATATTCTCGGCCTATGATGGATTAGTATTTATCATGGCCTCGGGTATTGTAGTGCGTGTAATTGCGCCGTATATTAAAGATAAGCATACAGATCCTGCAGTTGTTGTGGTTGATGATGTGGGACGATATGTTGTAAGCTTGCTTTCAGGTCATGAGGGAGGGGCTAACAGATTAGCCCATAATGTTGCTAATACCCTTAAAACGGATGCAGTTGTTACTACAGGAACAGAGGCGGTAAAGGACATTATAATTGGCATAGGTTGTAAGCGGGGCATTGGCAGTGCCGATGTTAAAGAGGCAATCCATAATGCTCTCAATGATGCAGACGTATCTGTTGACAGGGTCAGGTTGGCAGGAACTGTAGATTTGAAGGCTAATGAAGCGGGATTGTTGCGTGCCCTTGAGGAGCTGGACATTCCATTAAGGGTGGTTTCAAGAGCTGAGATTGAAACTTGTGCAAAAGATTATTCTAAATCAGATTTTGTTATAGAGAAAATTGGAGTGGGGGGTGTTTGTGAACCGGCAGCTCTTATTTCAGGAAGGAAGACAAAATTAATATTAAAGAAGCAGAAATATCCGGGAATAACAATAGCAATAGCGCAGGAAAACTTTATGTGGTAGGAATTGGTCCGGGTAATCTGGAGCACTTGAGCGTCAAGGCTGTTGAGGTCTTGAAATGTTCTGACTGTATTATTGGCTATAAGACATACATTAATCTAATAAAAGAATTAGTTAAGGGCAAAGAGGTGATTGCTTCAGGGATGCGTGCGGAGGTCGAGCGTGCCACTCTGGCTATTGAAAAGGCAGAATCCGGAAATGTTGTTTCTGTTATCAGTAGTGGCGATCCTGGTGTGTACGGGATGGCAGGGTTGATCCTGGAAGTTGCGAGAAATGGCAAACACAAGGTTAATGTTGAAGTCGTCCCCGGTATTCCATCTGAAAACGCAGCAGCAGCTCTTTTGGGCGCACCTTTAATGCATGACCATGTTACCATAAGCCTGAGTGACCTTCTTACTCCATGGGATGTAATTGAGAAAAGGATTGAACTTGCTGCAGAGGGAGATTTCGTAGTTGTCCTTTATAATCCGAAAAGCTCTGAGAGGAAATGGCAGATTGAAAAGACGATTAAGATACTGTTGAGCAAAAAACCATCAGGTACTCCAGTTGGTATAGTCAAAAGTGCCATGCGTGAGGGAGAATCATTAGTAATTACGACTCTTGGAAAAGTGTTGGAGCATCCGATAGATATGACGACGATACTGATAGTAGGGAATTCCACAACATTTGTTTATGATAATTATATGATAACAAAAAGGGGTTACAAAGTTTGATATTAGTGATGTCAGGGACTGAAGAAGGTAGGGAAATAGTTGAATGGCTGAATGACAGAGGTGAAGGCGTAGTTACAACAGTTGCGACTGAATACGGGCACGAAATTTATGAGAAAATTGGTTTAGGCCATCTGTGCCTTCAGGGAAGGCTTGACATAACGGGCTTGTCTGAACTTATACGGAATAAGAATATTAAAACCCTCATCGATGCAACTCACCCCTATGCAGCTCAGGCGTCTCTTAATGCAATAAAGGTGAGTGAAGAATGTGGTATTAAGTATATCAGGTTTCAAAGGCCTTCCACCGTCTCAGACTCAGCATGTACGGATGAGACGGCTATAAAAGAACTTGAGTCAGTACATTTTGTTAAGAATGTGGATGAGGCCGTAGAGTGGTGCCGTAAAACAGACAGAAAAAATATATTATTAACAACCGGTTTCTCCACTGTCGAGAAGTTCGTGAAACTAAAGGATGAGAAAAATATTTATGTCAGGATGCTGCCTATGCCAGCACATATCGAACAATGTGTTGAGATGGGTATTAAATCGTCAAATATATTAGCCCTTCAAGGGCCTTTTTCACAGGAACTTAATAAGGCCGTCTTCAATCAGTATCATATAGATGTTGTGGTTACAAAGGATAGCGGTAAGACCGGTGGTGTCCCGGAGAAAATTCAGGCTGCAATGGAGATGGGAATAGACACTGTGGTAATTCAAAGGGAAGAGATAGATTATCCTGTGATATGTTCATCAATAGATGAAGTCTTTTGCATGTTGGGAGCGAACTAGACACGAATGGCTATTGACTAATGACAAATGATATAGAAATGATGTATAATCTGGTTCATGAGGGAGAAATAGTTTCGGCAGTAGAAAAAAAGATTGGAACGTTAAAGTAGAGTAATGGTTTTATTGGATTAAAAACTTTGTAAAAAAATCATTATTTTACTATGATATAACGCTTTGTATTACATAAACAGCAAAATACTTATTAAATGAGAGGAGATGTTAATGAAAGGTATAGTGAAGGTCAAAATGGTTTTGGCTGTTTTCTCTATGATATATATTTTCTTTGCAGGTGTTGATGCTTTCAAATGGAAAACAGCTTATGCTCAACATACCGATGTCTTCAATCTTTATCAAGACAAGGTTCCCGGTAAAGAGGAGCGTATGAAAAATGTAAAACCTGATGCACCGGAGGCGGAATGGATTAAAGTAGAAGATAACTACAAATATGAAGTTTCAGTGGAAAAGGGCAAATACGAAGCAAAAGATCTTACTATGGCAGATATAGAATTATGGGAGATTACCGATAAATCGCCGTTTGAGTGGCATCAGGTTGATTACTACCTTGAAGGTGAGATAAGGGAGACACACACAAGAACCTTTGGTAAGCAAAAGTGTGACCGTGTGCGAAAAGGGACGCTGTTCTGGCTTAAGGATGGCAAGAAGTGTGTTTATTGGACGAAATGGACCACATGGGACTGCAGGCCAGAAGGTGATGGGGATACTGAAACATATATATATCCGGATGATAAGCCCTGAAACTTATTTATGAAGGAATTAAATATTTAATTCCTTATTGACTTAAATATTAAAGATGATATATTCTAATCTGTAATGATTACTAATTAGAAATTACTTTATTTTATAGAAAGGAGAACTAATATGAGTGTATTAGTTACTAAAGAAGCTCCTGATTTTACGGCTGCGGCTGTGTTGGCGGATGGTACTATCAAGGAAGACTTTAAGCTGTCTGATATGAAGGGAAAATATGTAGTGCTTTTCTTCTATCCGCTGGATTTTACATTTGTGTGTCCTACAGAGTTAATTGCTCACGATAAGCGAATAGAAGAATTTAAGAAACGGGATGTGGAAGTAGTCTGTGTCTCTATCGATTCACAGTTTAGCCATTTTGCATGGCGAAACACGCCTGTAGAAAAGGGTGGTATTGGAGCAATTCAATATCCTATGGTAGCAGATGTTAAGCACGAAATCGCGCGAACTTATGGGATTGAATTTGCAGATGCAGGAGTTGCATTGCGTGCATCATTTTTGATCGATAAGGACGGTATTGTTCAACATCAGGTAGTCAACAATCTTCCTCTCGGTCGCAATGTAGATGAAATGATTCGTATTGTTGACGCCTTACAGTTTCACGAACAGCATGGTGAAGTATGTCCTGCGGGCTGGCAGAAAGGTGAGGACGGTATGACACCAACAGCAGATGGTGTAGCAGGCTACCTCTCTTCACATTCAGAAGAACTTTGATTGTTATACTAATGGTTAATCAGAGAATCCCTTAAATTAAAATGTGATTATTATTTTGGAGGCAAACAATGGCAGAACTAATAAATGAGAACGTTCTTGGTGTTACAAAGGGCAGTGAAGTAGAGGATGCAGTAAAAGCAAACTTTCAGGGTGAAACTGCTGAGGGTGGTCTTTATCTTGCGATGTGCCGACAGGCACAGAGGGAAGGACTTCCGGAGATTGCAGAGGCGCTGAAAACTATTGCTATGGACGAGGCCTGGCATGCGGCTCGATTTGCAGAACTAAATGGATTAATAAGCGAATCAACGAAAGAAAATCTGGAGAAAATGCTTGCGGGTGAACAGGGAGCTAACAAGGGCAAAAAGGCAGCAGCCACAAAGGCTAAAGAAATTGGAATAGACGAAGCACACGATTTATTTGATGAATCCTCAAGAGATGAAGGCCGCCATGCAAGGACTCTTGAAGGTCTACTGAAAAGATATTTCTAAGCAGTAAATAACACAAATACACACTTTGAAAAGGACAGGAATTTCTTCTTGCAAGAAAGCCCTGTCCTTTTTTATTGATTAATTGAAGTCTCTATCCATTACAGTCTTGCGTCTATCCGCCTTTGCTTTTTCGATTGCCTCTGCAACTAAAGTGCGGATGATATCGGACAATGCAGGTGCAACGTTGGCAGCCGTACTCATTCCGGCCGTCGAACGGATGTGTTTCTTCAGCTTAGACGCAACCACCAGTATTTCTTTTCCGCCGTTAGAATCACTCATAAAATTCTCCTTTCATTTGTTTATGCGATAGATATCTTAGTGATAGGATAATTAACATTGGCCCCTCTGTTATCT
>CAJXKT010000125.1 GCA_913055705.1 uncultured bacterium | reverse complement strand
TATTTCATCATAAGTCTTTCCTGAAGCTTTCTTTGCTGCAAGCAATCTTGCAACTAGTTCTTTTTTTTCCATGATTTCTCCTTTCTTACAAATTAAATCATTTTAGTAAATTTCTATTTAAGGGAATTTCTTAATTCGCCTCCTTTCTTGTTACTCTTATAATACGTTGAAATGGAGACTGACCTGTTTAAATGATTTAAGGAATAACTCTATGGAACGTTTGTTTGAATGTGCATATACTTGAATATTACTTTAGATTGTTAGTAATTCAAGAGAAAAATAGAGTATTTTCTTGGCATTTCATAGTATAAATACTCTACAACGTAAATGAAAAAAAGATGGTTTTAAAGTAATTTTGAATAAAACACCTATACATAGGAAGGATGTACGGAGCCGTCTTCCAAACATTAGCTTGGGGTACAAAATAAATGTTACGGGTGTAGTGTGGCGGGACGCTTTCTTGCTAACGGGTGTTTTTCAACAAGAAGTGTAAATATTAAAGAATTGGTCTATTTTTTTCAACATCTCTCTTAGGCCTGTTTAACCTGAAATACTACCGGGTAAAAGTTTGAAACATATCAGAGGTACATTACAATACTCACACAGGTGGAACCCAACCTAATCTTAAGGCCTGGCTTAAAATCAGGTCTTACATATCACCGGAAATGTAGTTTTCGAGTTGTCTAATGGTAAATTCTTTATCAGCCACGTACTGCTTCACAGCATCACCGATACTCACAATACCAACCAATTTCTCCCCATCGAGGACCGGTAAATGGCGAACACGTTTTTCCGTAAACAGCACCAGACATTCGTCCAATGTCTGATCAGGACGTACATAACATGGATTTGCACTCATCAGATCCTTAATTAGAGTATCCTTAGAAGATTTTCCTTTAAGGACAACGTTCCTTGCATAATCACGTTCGGAAAACATTCCCACTACCTTTTCACCTTTAACTACCACTAATGCACCGAGATTTTTTTCAGCCATTACTTCCAAACCCTTGTATACAGTCTCCTGTGGTGAAATGGTCAGTGTGCCACCAGTTTTATCCCTCAACATATCTTTTACAGTAATCATAATATAACCCTTATCTCCTATTCTATTGTTTGTTGTTTTACGTAAGCAGTTTCAGAAAATAATCTCTACTATAGGCATACACAATACTGTCTTGGCAAACCCGTAAAGTGTCATAATACTATTTGTTTAATTCGCGTTCAAGCATTAAAATAAATTTTTCCTAAATAGTTGGGACTGCCAATTACTTTGTTGCCTGTCATTATGTGCCGGTTAGCCAGTCTTCATCCGTACCGACACTAGCAGACGATACTGAATTCCGGCGGGGACGGGTTCGTTCGGCAGGTAAAGAAATTACAATATTGCTTTTCAGATTCTAAAAGGAACAATCTCATTTGCCCTCTTCTTTTCTCTTCCAGCCGAGTAATAAATCAGTATACTCTCCGTGTTTCCAAAAGGAATATGCACTGTGTTTGATTCCTATTTTTTCCTCGATCTCCGCAAAACGTTTGAGTTTGCTGGCTTCATCCTTAATCTGTAAAAGCCAGCGGTCCTGTGCCCATTCCCAATACCCATAAATTGGGCTGTAATAAGCGTTGTGTGATTTGGCCTTATAGATGGCATCAATGATGTCGACCAACATCTCGTAGGTTAATCTTTCTATGTTAGATACATTATATTTTCTCATCTCTCCCTTTCCCGGCAAAAGGCTGAAGACATTGTGACCGGTGGAATCCGGGGCAAGGTCAATGGGCATGGGATCAATCAGTTTGTTATTGTACAAGTCCATCACAATGTGCATTGCCTCGCGGTATTTTGTAAAGCTCAGCTTAACCGACTCGTCCATGGCCTCTAAATGATCCCTTGCGAATCTGGGTGAATGGCAATCCTTACAAATCGTAATCCATGCATCTCTTGTCGTCTTGTATTGATCAGCCCCTCGATCCACAAGAGAAGTTCCCATGTAAGTATAAACCGTTGATGTATTGATAACATTATGATCCCCCTTGGGCATATGGCAGTATGCACAGGTTGGAACGGGATAGTTTTCTGCATTGAGTGGTTTTGTCCAGTCCCAGGTCTGTCCTTCGCCCTGAAAAATCATACCGTGGTATGACTGCATGTACATCTCATACTCATATTGCTCAGGACCTGAATGACAGACCGCACAGCTGTTTGGTTTCCTTGCCTCGGCCGTAGAAAATCTGTGCCGTGTATGACAACCATCACATCGGTTTTCAATTGCATGACAGCCGAGACAGGCAGCCGTTTCTTCGGCAGGTTTTTCCATCTGGCATCCCAGCTCGATCAATTCAAAATGATAGGCATGTGCATGCGAACCTTGACCACCTTCACGATGTCCTTTTAATTGCTTTTCGTGACATTCACCACAGATATCATAAGAAGGCATCATGAGCTTTTTGTGATTCTTTCCATGGCATCTATCACACCCGACTACGTCTTTTCCGCTGGGTGGTGTTCCGTGTTTACTCTGTTTCCATTGTGTAACAATTCCGGGACTTTCTACCGTGTGACAGGTGACGCACTCTTTATTTGTGAATTCTCCTTCAACAGTACTGCCCGGATGAAAGGTATCGCTGTTGTAATAGTACGCCGGATCGTACCATCGTATCAAAGGCAAAAAGTTATAGAGATGTCCATACTTTCCCTTTCCGGGAAAGAGCTTCTCCGGGCCTGTATAAAAGCTTGAAAGCCCACCTGCATGGTGAACATTTCCTGAATCATCGGGGCCGACTCTTTCGCCCAGGAGTTCGGCCATCTCGTATTGGAATTTTAAGCCGCCAGACATCTCCCGTGGTGTTGCCGTTGTTTCACCCAAAAGTACTTCAAGATCCATTGGGCTGGACTTTTCTGTTTCTTGTGCAAGGGAAGGGGTTAAAATATGGGGAATAAAAAAGATGTATACAATTAGAAACGTGATGATCGAGAACTGTTTTGTGTTAATATTTAACATAATTACCTCCATATAATTTAGTATCAAGGAGAGTTAGAAAAGCAACACAAATAACATGTGAATTTTAACATGGAATGAAAATAAATACACTTTTTATTTTGCTTAAATCAACTGATAAACATTGATATATTGTGATTTATATACTACCATAAGCCTTATATAAATTTTCCGTATAAACCTGTTGGATATCTTACTAAATGAAAGCAGTAGTTAAGACAAAACGCACGAAGGGTATGGAGTTCATAAAGGTACCCGCTCCGCGAATAGGTCCGAGAGATGTGCTTATCAAGGTTACGTTCGCATCTATCTGCGGTACAGACGTGCATATCCATGACTGGACTCGCTGGGCACGACATCGCTTCACACCACCACGTATCATTGGTCATGAGTTTGTTGGAAATGTGAAAAAGATTGGTGATGAAGTGACTCAGGTAAATGTTAGTGATCGTGTTTCTGCCGAAAGCCATATCTCTTGCGGAGGCTGTTACCAATGCAGAACTGGATATTCCGAGGTATGCAAAAATCTCAGGCTATTGGGAGTAGACCATGATGGTGCATGTGCTGAATACCTCACCCTGCCGGAACATGTCCTATGGAAAAACTATCCAAATATTCCCGATGAATGGGCTGCTATCCAGGAACCATTCGGGAATGCCATTGATACCGTTATGACGGAAGATGTCTCTGCAAAGACAGTCTTAATCCTTGGTGCAGGCCCGATAGGACTCTTTGCCACAGGTATTGCAAGGGCCAGTGGCGCATCATTAATCATTGTGTCAGACCCCAATAACTATCGACTGAATATCAGCAAAAAAATGGGAGCTCACATAGCCCTTAATCCAAAAAAACAGGATATAATACCTCCCGTCCTTGAAGCTACAAATAATAATGGTGTCGACGTCGTCCTTGAATTTTCGGGTAATACTCAGGCCTTGAATCAGGGACTGAAAACCATTACACCCGGAGGCAGAATCTCTATCCTTGGTATTTACGAAAAAAGTGTTTCGATCGATCTCAACAAAGAGGTTATTTTTAAAAAAATCCGCATCTATGGAATAACAGGACGCAAGGTGTTTTCCACATGGTATAAGACCTCGCATTTCTTATCCTCCGGTCTTGTCGACCCGGGCCCCATCATCACCCATCAGTTCTCGTTAAAGGATTACGAAAAGGGCATAAAACTCATGAGAGATGGAAAGTGCGGAAAGGTTATTTTGAAAGTATAAGAATTATGATTGAGGGATTGCAGAATTCCTGAATTAACTAAAGAACAATGAATAATCTGGACTTTATTAACGAAGAATTAGGCAAACTCAAGGAAGCCGGTCTGCTCATCAACATCCGCACGATTGAAGGGCCTCAGGGAGCATGGATTACGGTAGACGGAAAGAAAGTACTCAATCTCTGCTCTAATAATTATCTTGGACTTGCAAACAGCCCCCAATTAAAGACAGCTTCTCAAAAGGCTATTGATGATTATGGTGTAGGTCCTGCTGCAGTCAGAACTATTGCCGGCACAACAACACTGCACAAAGAACTGGAACAAAAGCTTGCACACTTTAAGGGAGCGGAAAGCACTATATCATTTCAATCAGGATTCTGTGCAAACCTTGCCGTCATTCCGGCAATCGTTGGTAAAGAAGATGTTGTTTTCTCCGATGAACTCAACCACGCAAGCATCATTGACGGCTGTCGCCTCGCAAAGACCAGAGTTGTACGATATGAACACTGTAACCCTGAAGACCTTCAGTCAAAAATTCATGCCGAGAAAGATATCAAGCGAAAGCTTATTATTACGGATGGTGTTTTCAGTATGGAGGGAGACATTGCACCATTGCCTGAAATTGTAGAAATAGCTGAAAAATATGGTGCAATTACCATGGTGGACGATGCACACGGCGAAGGAGTATTGGGCAGGGGCGGCAGGGGCATTGTTGACCATTTCAATCTGCACGGCAAGGTGGACATTGAAGTGGGTACCATGTCAAAGGCATTTGGTGTTGTGGGAGGTTACATTGCAGGAACTAAAAGATTAACGGATTATCTAATGCAGAAAGGACGTCCCTTCCTGTTTTCAAGCGCCGTAACAGCAGCCGACGTAGCGGCGTGTATCGCTGTAGTGGATACCCTGAACGAATCAGACGATCTGGTCAAGAAACTCTGGTCAAATACAAGATTCTTCCAGGACAGGATGAAACAGATTGGATTCAACATCGGCAACACAAAGACACCTATCACACCCGTTATGATAGGCGATGCCATTGTGGCAAGGGATTTCAGCCATAAGTTATTCGAAGAAGGTATCTTTGCGCAATCAATTGGTTACCCTACTGTACCTGTGGGCAAGGCACGTATTCGTGTAATGCTCTCTGCCACACACAGTGAGAAAGACCTTACAGGGGCAATAGATCATTTTGAAGTAATTGCAAAGGCATTGAGCATAATATAAATGAATAGGAAAAGGAGCGTTACAGCATGAAAAGAGAAGCTATCACAATTCCGGCTATTGTATTGGTAATATTATATCCCTAAAACTCATTGTCAAACAAAATAGTATCTTGTTACATCCGCTTCACTTTGCATATTATAAAACACTGGTTTTATATTGCCTGATTTTATATTATATTGTCC